>NZ_CVTX01000185.1:0-31949 GCF_900005715.1 Pseudomonas sp. 34 E 7 | reverse complement strand
AGTGAGCCGCTGTAAAAGCGGAACCATTAGCAGCCGTTACCGCAGAAACGGATATGTACTCGGTCTGATCCAACATCCTGGTCGGCCCCGAGGCCGCCATCGGGAGCAAGCCCCCTCCCACACTTGAATGCATTCACAAATCAACATGTGGGATGGCCCCGATGAGGCCAGACCTGCCCCCTCCTGTCACACCCTGTCCCATCTTCGGTTATGCTCGCCCCTCGTCGTGTATAAACGGAGCCCCCATGATCGCAGCCCGCCTGCTTCTCCCCCTGAGCCTTGCCCTGCTCGCCGCGTGCGCCAGTGCGCCGAAGCAAAACGTCACCGTGGAAGATCAGAGCGCCTGCCCGCTCCAGCTTAAACCTAACCAAACCCTGATCCTCACCCTGCCCAGCAATCCCACCACCGGCTATCGCTGGGCCATCCAGGACTCCGCCGGCGGTGTACTGCGCGCATTGAGCCCCGAGGTCTACAGCAGCAGCGAATCCGGCGTGATCGGCGGTGGCGGCCAGTCGACCTGGCGCTTCCAGGCGTTCGCCGCCGGCCAAGGCCGTCTGCGCCTGACCTCCCAGCAACCGTGGGAACCGGAAGCCGAGCCCGTGGAAACGTTCGACTGCGCCATCACGGTGAACTGATGGGCCAAGGCTTTGGTGACGTGCTGATTCCGGCACCGCGTTCATCCAGAATGTCTGCGTAATCGTTGACGACCATCGCAGGCAAGCCAGCTCCTACGCTAAAATGCCGGCCTTTCCCCCTTCGTCGCCGGAACAACCGTGAGCAAAGAACCCGATCGCCTATTCGCCCAGCCCCTGCCCCAGGTGCCGGACTTCGCCTTTAACGAGGACGTGGTGCGGGTGTTCCCGGACATGATCAAGCGCTCGGTGCCCGGTTACCCGACCATCGTCGAGAACCTCGGTGTGCTCGCCGCCCAGTTCGCCCAACCGAACAGCGTGCTGTATGACCTGGGCTCATCCCTGGGTGCGGTCACCCAGGCCCTGCGCCGCCATGTGCGCACCGAGGGTTGCCGGGTGATCGCAGTGGATAACTCGACGGCGATGGTCGAACGCTGCCGCCAATACCTCAATGGCCAGGACTCGATGTTCCAGGAGTTACTGCCGGTGGACGTGATCGAGGGCGATATCCTTGCCCTGCACTTCCAACCGGCCTCGGTGGTGGCGCTGAACTTCACCCTGCAATTCATCGCCCCCGATGAGCGCCTGGCATTGCTCGGGCGTATCCGTCAGTCGCTGCTGCCGGGCGGCGCCCTGATCCTCTCGGAAAAGCTGCGCTTCAATGATGCCCAGGAGCATGGGTTGCTGACCGACCTGCATATCGCGTTCAAGCGCGCCAACGGCTACAGCGAACTGGAAATCGCCCAGAAGCGCAGCGCCATCGAAAACGTCATGAAGCCCGACAGCCTCGAAGAACACCGCGAACGCCTGCTGGCGGCCGGGTTCTCGAAAGTCGTGCCGTGGTTCCAGTGTCTTAACTTTGCCTCGTTGATTGCCTTGCCATGATTGATTTGTCTCCCCTCGCCCGCCATCTGGTCGGTACTCCCCTGGCCGTATGGGCCCAGGGCCTGCAAGCGCAGCTCGATAGCAAGATGGAAAAAGGCCATGGCGACCTGGAGCGCTGGCAGAGTGCTTTGGACGCACTGCCGAATATCCAGCCCAGTGACGTGGACCTGTTGAACGGCCTGGTGCTGGACACGGAGTGCGACGACGAGACTCGCGCACAGATGCACACGGCGCTCATGGGGCTGAGCCCCTGGCGCAAAGGCCCGTTCCACCTGTTCGGCGTGCATGTGGACACCGAATGGCGCTCGGACTGGAAATGGTCCCGCGTGGCGCCGCATCTGGACTTGAAGGGCAAGCGCATCCTCGATGTGGGTTGCGGCAATGGCTATTACATGTGGCGCATGCTCGGCGCCGGCGCCGACAGCGTGATTGGCGTGGACCCCAACTGGCTGTTCTTCTGCCAGTTCCAGGCGGTGCAGCGTTACCTGTCCGAACCCAGGGCCTGGCACCTGCCGTTCCCGTTCGAAGACCTGCCGGCGAACCTTGAAGGCTTCGACACGGTGTTTTCCATGGGCGTGTTCTACCACCGTCGTTCGCCGATCGAACACTTGCTGGCGCTGAAAGACACGCTGGTCAAAGGCGGTGAGCTGGTGCTGGAAACCCTGGTGGTGGAAGGCGATCAGCAGCAAGTGCTGGTGCCGGAAGACCGCTATGCGCAGATGCGTAACGTGTGGTTCCTGCCGTCGGTTCCGGCGCTGATGCTGTGGCTGCGCCGCGCCGGATTCAGCGATGTGCGCTGCGTGGACGTGAGCGTGACCACGGTCGAGGAACAACGCGGGACGGCGTGGATGAAGTACCAGTCGCTCAGTGACTTCCTCGATCCCGAAGATCACAGCAAGACCATTGAAGGGCTGCCGGCGCCGATGCGGGCGGTGATCATCGCCAGGAAATAACGGTGAGTTATCACTGAATATATGGAGATCCAAATGTGGGAGGGGGCTTGCCCCCGATAGCGGTGTATCAGCCATGGATGTGGTGACTGACACTCTGCTATCGGGGGCAAGCCCCCTCCCACACTTTTATCCTCAGTGTTCTTTAGAGTGGGGGCTTGGCCCGCCGAGCCTTGAAGAATTCACTCAACACTGTGCCGCACTCCTCGGCCAGCACCCCGCCTTCAAACAGTACCCGATGGTTGAGAAAGCCCTGGGTAAAAAACTGCCCCTGGCTCTGCACGATCCCGGCCTTGGGCTCGAGTGCGCCATAGACCACCCGTGCAATTCGCGAATGCACGATCAACCCGGCGCACATGCTGCACGGTTCCAACGTCACATAGAGGGTACTGCCCGGCAGGCGGTAATTGCTGACGGCGTGGGCGGCCGCGCGGATCGCGACCATCTCGGCATGGGCACTGGGGTCATTGCCGCTGATCGGGCAGTTGAAACCGCGGCCGATGATCTCACCGTCCTGCACCAGCACCGCGCCCACCGGCACTTCACCCAGCGCCGCGCCCTGGGCGGCGAGTGCCAGGGCTTCGCGCATGAAGTCCTGGTCGCGGCTGCGGTCGATGATCGCGGGGCGAACCTGGCGCATCACGCCACCTCGATGGCGGCCATCAGGCCGGTTTCCATATGGTCGATCACATGGCAGTGGAACATCCACACCCCCGGGTTATCCGCCACCAGGGCTACGCGGGCACGTTCGTTCTTGCCCAAGAGGTAGGTGTCGGTGAAATACGGGATGACCTTGTGGCGGTTCGACGCAATGACCTTGAAGCTCATGCCGTGCAGGTGGATCGGGTGCTGGTACTGGGTCATGTTCTTCAATTCGAAAATGTAGCTCTTGCCCTTCACAAGCTTGGCAATGGGGCGGTCGGCGCAGGTCTTGTCGGTGATGTCCCAGGCCTGGCCGTTGATCTGCCACAGGCTCGGCGGCTTGCCGTTGTCGACGTTGACCGACACCGAGCCGACCCATTCGAAATTGAAGTTGAGTTTCTCGGCATTGGCCAGGTCCGGTTCGGCAACCGGGTTGGCCGGCAGCGCCGGGGGCCACTCGGTGGGCGCGTCGGTGTTGGCCACCGAACGGAACGTGCCCAGGCGCACCGGGCCATTGCGGATCGACAGCTCTTCGCCGGCGGGCGGCGCCTTGATCGCCAGGCAGATACGCATGCCAGGGCCCAGCCAGTATTCCTTGCCCAGCGGGCGCGGCTCGATGGGGTTGCCGTCCAGCGCGTAGATCTGCGCGTCGACATCCGGAATGTTGATGCGATACGTCAGGGTGTTGTCGAGATTGAGCAGGCGCACCCGGGTGATCTGCCCGGCCGGCAAGTCGATCACGGCCTGGGACACGCCATTGATGGTGGATAAACGCCCCGCCGTGCCGCCACGCGCCGCCTCACGGGGAATGCTGAAGGCGACAAAGGCGCCCTCTTCGTCCACGTGCCAGCTTTTCAGGCTGAGGGTGCGTTCGTGTTTGAAACCGGTGGGCTCGCGCTCCTCGATGATCAGCGGTCCGACCAGGCCCCGGCCGAGTTCTTCGCTGCTGTTGACGTGCGGGTGATACCAGTAGCTGCCAGCGTCGGGCACACGGAACTTGTAGTCGAAATACTCCCCTGGCAGCACCGGCAATTGCGAGACGTAGGGCACGCCGTCCATCTCCAGCGGCAGGCGGATGCCATGCCAGTGGATGGTGGTGGCGACCGGCAGGTGGTTGATAAAACGCACCCGCAGCCACTCGCCCTGGCGTACGCGCAACTCGGTGCCGGGCGCCGAAGGGCCGAACGCCCAGGCCTGGGTGGTGTGGCCCGGCACCAATTCCACGTCCAGGGGCGCGGCGATCAACTCGTAATCGTGCCCCGCCTCGGACTCGGCGACCTTCCCCAGCCAGTAGCGGTAGCCGCCACCGGCACCGACGCCCACTACGGCCAGGCCTGCAAGACCACCCAGGATTTGTCGACGGGAAAAGGATCGGGACACAACAACCTCACGTATCTGCCGCAGGCACAGGGCCTGCAAAGGGCGGATACGATACACCTGCGGGCGCTAAACAGTAAGGGTTCGCATGTGGGAGGGGGCTTGCCCCAGATTGCGGTGTATCAGGTAAGAATAGGCTGACTGACACACTGCTATCGGGGGCAAGCCCCCTCCCACATTGGATCTTCAGTGTTTTTAGTGTTTGGCGGCCGCCAGGATCAGGGCCTTCATCTCGGCCACGGCGCCTTTGAAACCGACGAACAGCGCATGGGCCACCAGCGCATGGCCGATGTTCAGTTCGTTGATGCCCTTGATCGCCGCCACGGCTTCGACGTTGTGGTAGTGCAGGCCATGGCCGGCGTTGACGATCAGGCCTTCGCCAAGCCCGCAGTTCACGCCGTCGATGATGCGTTGCAGCTCTTCAGCCACTTCGGTCGGCGTGGTGGCATCGGCGTAGCGGCCGGTGTGCAGTTCGATGGCCGGGGCACCGACGCGGCGTGAGGCCTGGATCTGACGCTCGTCGGCGTCGATGAACAGCGACACTTCGCTGCCGATCTTCGACAGGCGCTCCACGGCAGCCTTGATCCGTGCTTCCTGGCCGGCCACGTCGAGGCCGCCTTCGGTGGTCAGTTCCTGGCGGGTTTCCGGCACCAGGCAAATGTGTGCCGGGCGGATGCGCTCGGCGAACTGCATCATTTCTTCGGTGACGCCCATTTCGAAATTCATGCGGGTCTGCAGCACGTCCTTGAGCAGCAGCACGTCGCGCTCCTGGATATGGCGGCGGTCTTCGCGCAGGTGCACGGTGATGCCGTCGGCGCCCGCTTCTTCGGCGTCCAGCGCGGCCTTGACCGGATCAGGGTAACGAGTGCCCCGGGCCTGGCGCAGGGTGGCAACGTGGTCGATATTGACGCCAAGAAGAATGCGATTGCTGGTGGTCACGGAAGCGCTCCTGAAAAGGGAAAGAATCGGTGCACAGCATACACGGGGATGTCAGGGCTTTCGAAACAAATCGCGACTGACCAGCGGCCGTCCGCCCAGGTGCACGGCCAGGGCCTGGCGCATCAGGCGCTTGGCGGCGGACAAGGCGCCGGGGGCGGTCCAGTCCGCTTCGCTCATGGCCAGCAACTCGGCGCCCTGGAACAGGCCGGGTTGCAACAGGTACACGCGCTCAAGACCCGCATCCACTTGCAGGCGATACAGCCCGTCGGCGGCGACAGGGTCACCGTGCAGGTCGTTGTGCAATTCAAAGCCGTAGCCCAGGTCATCCAGCAGGCGCCATTCAAAGGCCCGCAGCAGCGGTTCCAGGGGACGGCCTTCGGCGAGGGCGAGCAAGGTGGCGGCGTAGTGATCGAAGACGGCCGGATGCGGGTCTTCGGCGGGCAGCAGGCGGATCAGCAGCTCATTGAGGTAGAGACCGCTGAACAGCGCATCGCCATTGAGCCAGGCGGACGTGCCGACGCTCTCCAGGCGGCCGACATTCTTCAGCTCGCCCTTGCCGCGAAACTCCACGTCCAGGGCCACGAACGGCCGCGCCAGCGTACCGGCCTTGCCCCGCGCGCTGCGCAGAACCGCGCGCAGACGGCCCTGGGGCGTAAGGAAGTCCACCAGGGCGCTGGTCTCACGGTAGGCGCGGCTGTGCAGCACATAGGCGAGCTGGCTGGGAGGCGGGGATTGGGACATGGGTTCTCGATCTTGAAAACAACATCAAACGAATGTGGGAGGGGGCTTGCCCCCGATGGCAGTGTGTCAGTCACTTATCCATTAACTGATCCACCGCCATCGGGGGCAAGCCCCCTCCCACATTTTTTAGCCCTGCGGTGTCTTACAGGTCGCCGTAGCCCAGGGAGCGCAACGCGCGCTCATCATCGGACCAGCCACCCTTAACCTTCACCCACAGGTTGAGCATGATCTTGGAATCGAACAGCAATTCCATGTCCTTGCGCGCCTCGGTGCCGATGCGCTTGATGCGCTCGCCCTTGTCGCCAATGATGATTTTTTTCTGGCCGTCACGCTCAACCAGGATCAGCGCATGGATGTGCAGGGTTTTGCCCTGCTGCTTGAACTCTTCGATTTCAACGGTGATCTGGTACGGCAGCTCGGCGCCCATCTGGCGCATGATTTTCTCGCGCACCAGTTCCGCAGCAAGGAAGCGGCTGCTGCGGTCGGTGATCTGGTCTTCCGGGAAGAAGTGCTCGTTCTCCGGCAGGTAGCCGGCAATCACGCGCTCCAGGGCTTCGAGGTTGTGGCCGTGCTGCGCCGAGATCGGCATGATCTGGGCATTCGGCAGTTGTTCCTGCAGCCAGGTCAGGTGCGGCATCAGTTCGGCTTTGTCTTCGATACGGTCGGTCTTGTTCAGCGCGACGATCAACGGGCCGGTGACGTACTGCACGCGCTCCAGAACCATCTGGTCTTCGTCGGTCCACTTGGTGCGGTCGACCACGAAAATCACCACGTCGACGTCTTTCAACGCCGCCGAAGCGGTCTTGTTCATGTAGCGGTTAAGCGCCTTTTCACCGCCCTTGTGCATGCCGGGGGTGTCGACGTAGACCGCTTGCACGGTGCCTTCAGTCTTGATGCCCAGCATGTTGTGGCGGGTGGTCTGCGGCTTGCGCGAGGTGATCGCGAGCTTCTGGCCGAGGATGTGGTTGAGCAGCGTGGACTTGCCCACGTTGGGGCGGCCGACGATGGCAACATAGCCACAGCGTGTTGCGGTTGAATCAGTCATGGCCATTCTCCACGCCCAGGGCAATCAGTGCTGCAGCGGCCGCTACCTGTTCGGCAATACGACGGCTCACACCCTGACCTCGGCTTTTTTCGTTCAGTAAGGTGATTTCACATTCCACGAAGAACACGCGGCAATGCGGCTCACCCTGGATATCCACCACTTCGTAGCGTGGCAGTTCGCAACCGCGCGACTGCAGGTATTCCTGCAGGCGGGTCTTGGGGTCCTTGTTGGTGTCGACCAGCGTCAGGCTTTCGATTTCCGAAGCCAGCCAGGCGACCACGCGCTCCTTGGCCGTCTCCATCCCTGCATCGAGGTAGATCGCCCCGATCAAGGCTTCCAGGGCATCAGCCAGGATCGACTCGCGACGGAAACCGCCACTTTTCAACTCACCGGAACCGAGGCGCAGGTACTCGCCCAGGCCGAAACCGCGAGCCAGCACCGCCAGGGTCTCGCCTTTCACAAGACGGGCGCGCAGGCGCGAAAGTTGGCCTTCGCGCGCTTGCGGGAAACGCTCGAACAGCGCCTCACCGGCGGCGAAATTGAGGATAGCGTCACCGAGGAATTCCAGGCGCTCGTTATTGCGCCCTGCAAAGCTGCGGTGTGTGAGGGCAAGGACCATCAATTCCTGGTCCTTGAAGGTGTAGCCGAGCTGGCGCTCGAGACGACTCAGAGAAACGGTCACGGTTTATCCATATCTAGTTGGTGGCACCGGCGGCCATCGACGATTGACGCAGTGTTCAAATTCACATCCTGATGGGTACCGGGCATTGGAAAATGTCCAAGCCCCAGAAAAGCATTCGGCGCTGTGATCACAGCGCCGCCTGTATTACTTGATCAGCCCGACCCGCGAGAAGTTCGGCAGGTGGCTGAGCTTGGGTTCCGGCCAGCTCATCCAGACCGCGAAGGCTTTGCCGACGATATTCTCGTCGGGCACCATGCCCAGCAGGTCCTTGGGAATAGTGGGGTCATCCCAGTAGCGACTGTCGTTGGAGTTGTCGCGGTTGTCGCCCATCATGAAATAGTGCCCGGCAGGCACTTTCCACTGGCCATCGGGCATCGCGCGGTAGCGGCTCATTTCCTTGCGGATCTGGTGCTCTACCGCACCGAGTTTTTCCTGGTACAGCTCGGCGCTGCCCAACGTGTTCGGCTCGGCGCCCAAGAGTTTTTCGGCCACCGACTCACCGTTGATGAACAGGCGCTTGTCGCTGGTGTAGCGGATCACGTCGCCCGGCAGGCCGACCACACGCTTGATGTAGTTGACGTTCGGGTCGCTCGGGTAGCGGAACACCATCACATCACCGCGCTGCGGGTCACCGACCTCAATCACCTTCTTGTCGATCACCGGCAAGCGGATCCCGTAGGAAAACTTGTTCACCAGGATGAAGTCGCCGACGTCCAGGGTAGGTTTCATCGACCCCGAAGGGATCTGAAACGGCTCCACCAGGAACGAACGCAGCACCAGCACGATGAACAATACCGGGAAGAACGATTTGCCGTATTCAACCAGCAAAGGCTCTTTGTTGAGCTTCTCGACCACCACGGCATCAGGCTGGCTGACGCTGCCCTGATAGGACGCGATAGCCGCCCGCCGACGCGGGGCGAAGAACACCAGATCGAGCAACGCCAGGAAACCACAGACGGCAACGGCGATGACCAGCAACAGCGGGAAATTTAGCGACATAGGACCTAACTATCCAACCTGAGCACCGCAAGGAAGGCTTCTTGTGGAATTTCCACATTGCCCACTTGCTTCATGCGTTTTTTACCGGCCTTTTGCTTCTCAAGCAGCTTGCGCTTACGGCTGACGTCGCCACCGTAGCATTTGGCCAGTACGTTCTTTCTGAGTGCCTTGACGGAGGTCCGCGCAATGATCTGCCCGCCAATGGCGGCCTGGATCGCAACGTCGAACATCTGACGCGGAATCAGTTCTTTCATCTTCTCGGTCAACTGGCGACCTTTGTAGTGCGCATTGTCCTTGTGCACGATCAATGCCAGGGCATCAACCTTGTCGCCGTTGATCAATACATCCAGCTTCACCAGATTAGCCGACTGGTAACGGTCGAAATGGTAGTCCAGCGAAGCATAGCCGCGACTGGTGGATTTGAGACGGTCGAAGAAGTCCAGGACCACTTCGTTCATCGGCAAATCGTAGGTCACCTGCACCTGGGTACCGAGGAACAGCATGTCGTGCTGCACGCCACGCTTTTCGATACAGAGGGTGATGACGTTGCCCAGGTGCTCCTGCGGCACCAGGATATTGGCGCGCACGATCGGTTCACGCATGTCTTCGATGGAAGACAGGTCTGGAAGCTTGGAGGGGTTGTCGACGTAAATCGTTTCACCGGTTTTCAGCGCCAGCTCGAAAATAACCGTTGGCGCGGTGGTGATCAGGTCCAGGTCGTATTCGCGCTCCAGGCGCTCCTGGATGATCTCCATGTGCAGCATGCCGAGGAACCCGCAACGGAAACCGAAGCCCAGGGCGTCGGAGCTTTCCGGGGTGTACTGCAACGACGAGTCGTTGAGGGTCAGCTTTTGCAGGGCTTCGCGGAAGTCTTCGAAGTCGTCGGAGCTGACCGGGAACAGGCCGGCATAGACCTGCGGCTGAATGCGCTTGAAGCCTGGCAGCACGTCGACATCGGGCGTTGAGCTCAGGGTCAGGGTGTCACCGACCGGCGCACCGTGGATGTCCTTGATACCGGCGATGATGAAGCCTACTTCGCCGGCTTTCAGATCAGTGGTGGCAGTGTGCTTGGGGTTGAACACGCCGACGCTGTCCACCAGGTGGATCTTGCCGGTGGACTTGACCAGGATCTTGTCGCCCTTCTTCACGCGGCCATGGCGCACGCGCACCAGGGAGACAACGCCCAGGTAGTTGTCGAACCAGGAGTCGATGATCAACGCTTGCAGCGGATCTTCGTAGTTGCCGGTCGGCGCGGGGATGGTCTTGACCAGGCGCTCGAGCACTTCATCGACGCCCAGGCCGGTCTTGGCGCTGCACTCGACGGCGTCGGTGGCGTCAATGCCGATGATTTTTTCGATTTCTTCCTTGACGCGGTCCGGATCGGCCTGTGGCAGGTCGATCTTGTTCAGCACCGGCATCACTTCCAGGCCCTGCTCGATGGCGGTGTAGCAGTTGGCCACGGACTGGGCTTCAACGCCCTGCCCCGCGTCCACCACCAGCAGCGCGCCTTCGCAAGCGGCCAGGGAACGGCTGACTTCATAGGTGAAGTCGACGTGGCCCGGGGTGTCAATGAAGTTGAGCTGGTACTTGATACCGTCTTTGGCGGTGTAGTACAGGGTAACGCTGTGGGCCTTGATGGTGATCCCGCGCTCGCGTTCGAGGTCCATGGAGTCCAGGACCTGGGCTTCCATTTCACGCTCGGCAAGGCCGCCGCACATCTGGATGAATCGATCGGCCAGCGTCGACTTACCATGGTCAATGTGGGCGATGATGGAGAAATTGCGGATATGACTCAAATCACTCACGGATCAACACTCAAAAAGGCTGCAGGCAGATTGCCCGCTGAAAAATAGCCGGGAATTGTACCTGATGCTCGGGCCAGACGTCATCTTTGCTGACGAACACAAAAAAGCCCCGTTTCCACGGGGCCCAATGTTGCAGGAGCGAGCTTGCTCGCAATCAGCCGGCTCGACGCAGCAACCAGAACCCGGCCACGGCGCAGATAAACGTCGGTACCAGCACCGCGAATAACGGCGAAAACCCGAATACCAGGCTCGACGGCCCCAGCAAGTCCTGGGCGATGCGGAACGTGAAGCCCACCAGCACCCCGGTGAATACCCGCTGGCCGAGGGTCACCGAACGCAACGGGCCGAAGATAAAGGAGATCGCCATCAGCACCAGCGCCGCGGTGACCACCGGTTGCAATACCTTGACCCAGAACGCCAGCCAGTAGCGGCCATTGTTCAGGCCCTGGTCCTTGAGGTAGTGGATATAACTCCAGAGACCCGAGATCGGCAGGGTTTCCGGAACCATGATCACCGTATTGAGCAGCTCCGGCTTCAGCGCGATATCCCATGTCTGGGTGGGTTCATTGACCACTTCGGTGCTGGCATTGAACCCCTGGCCCACATTATGGAACAGCGTGGTGGTGACCTCACTCAGTTGCCATTGCGCGCCATCGTATTGCGCGCGCTTGGCGAAGCTGGAGCTGAGCATGTGCCGCTCTTTGTCAAACGTGTAGCGTGTGACCCCGATCAACAAGCCGCCGGGCTGCACGGCGTTGATGTGGATGAACTGATCGCCCTGGCGGTGCCACAGGCCGTGCTTGGCACTCTGCGCATCGCCCGAACCCTGGGCCAGGGCGCGATTGGCCTGGGCAGTGGCTTCGGACGGTGGCGCGACGTATTCGCCGATCAGCACGCTGCACGCCATCAGCAGCAGCATCGGCTTCATGACCGCCCAGACGATACGCCCGATAGACACGCCCGCCGCGCGCATGATGGTCAATTCGCTGTTGCTGGCCAGGGTGCCCAGGCCGATCAGGCAGCCGATCAGGCCGGCCATCGGCATCATGTCGTAGAGCCGACGCGGCGCGGTCAGCGCCACGAAGCTCAGTACGTCCATGACGGTATAGGTATCGGTAACGTTGCCCACTTCATCGATGAAGGCGAACAGCGAGGCCAGGCCCAGGATGATGCCCAATACCGCCAGGATGGCGATCAGTACGCTGCTACCAATGTAGCGATCGAGCTTAGCCACGAGCCAACTCCTTCAGGCCACGACGGCTCTTCATTTTCAAACGGATAGGCTCCCAGTAGAGCAGCCCCAGGCCGATCACCAGGAAAATCCCGTGCACCCACCACAAGCCCAGGGCAGGCGGCAACTTGCCCTTTTCCAGGGAGCCACGGGCGGAAATCAGGATGGTCAGGTAAGCCATGTACAAAAGGATCGCCGGCAGCAGCTTGAGGAATCGGCCCTGGCGCGGGTTGACGCGCGACAGCGGCACCGCCATCAAGGTCACGATAAACACCAGCAGCGGCAGGGACAGGCGCCATTGCAGCTCGGCGATGGAGCGCAGTTCCTGGCTGCCGAACAGCGAGGCGGTGGGCAGCGCGTCGCGGTCGGTGACTTCGTCGCTGATATCGGGCTTGGGCAGCATCACGCCGTAGGTGTCGTATTTGATCACGCGGTAATCGGCCAGGCCCGGGCTGCCATCGTAGCGATAGCCGTTGTCCAGGATCAGGTAGCGGCTGCCGTCGGGGCGCACTTCCTGGCGGCCGCCGTCGGCCACCAGGATCGAGATGCCACGGTCTTTCTGGTCCTTGCCGAGGTTTTTCTGGGAAATGAACACGCCGCTCAGGTTGGAACGGTCTTCGGTCATTTCTTCGGTGTAGGTCACGCGCGTGCCGTCGTTGAGTGCCTGGAAACGCCCGGGTTCGAGGGTGTCGAACTCGGTCATCGCGTCCTGCTTGTTCAGCAGCAGCTGGAACTGCATCGCACCTTGAGGCGCGAGGCTCAGGCTCAACCAGGCCACTACCAGGGCAACGCCGGCGGCCGGCACCATGGTCATCGCCAGCAGACGCTGCTGGCTCATACCGGTGGCGGACAGCACGGTCATCTCGCTTTCGAGATAAAGCCGGCCATATGCCAGCAGAATGCCAAGGAACAGGCCGAGCGGCAGGATCAGTTGCAAAAAGCCAGGCAGGCGAAAGCCCATGATCAGGAACAGCGAGCCCGGATCCAGGGCGCCGGAGGCAGCCTGCGCAAGGAATTTGACGAAACGACCACTCATGATGATGACCAGCAATACCGCACTCACGGCACTCAGGGTCAACAGGACTTCGCGGGATAGATAACGGAAGACGATCAAACCAGACACTCCAGGGTTGTCAGGCTAAGGCGGCCAAACAAGCAAGCATACCGAGTCGACCCGTTTATCACGGGTCGGCTAAAAAGATGGCGCATTATCCTGTGATTGACCGCGCCTGTCACTGCGCAACCTCATGCGCATGCACAAAGCGTGCTTCGAGGGTTGTCAGGCTTCGCCTGCGAGGTTCAAACTGCGGCCTTTGTCGCTGGCGGCTTACAAGGCTGCCGCGCTTTTAAAGCCTGGGTAAAAACGCCAGGCTCACCGACCTTTATAAGGGACCCGAAAATGGAATTGGTTGTAAAAAGCGTTAGCCCCGAAACGTTGAAAACCGCCACCCTCGTGGTCGCTGTTGGCGAAGGCCGCACACTCGGCGTTGCCGCCAAGCAACTGGATGAACTGAGCGGCGGCGCCATCAGCGCCGTGCTCAAGCGCGGCGACCTGGCCGGCAAAGTCGGCCAGAGCCTGCTGCTGCACAGCCTGCCGAACCTCAAGGCCGAGCGCGTGTTGCTGGTGGGCGTTGGCAGTGACGCCGAACTGGGCGACCGTCCGTTTCGCAAGATCATCAGCGCCATCCTCACCACGCTTAAAGGCCTGGGCGGCAGCGACGCGGCACTGGCACTCGACGAAATCGTCATCAAGGGCCGTGACAGCTACGGCAAGACCCGCCTGCTGGCCGAAAGCCTGGTGGACGGCGGCTACGTCTTCGACCAGTTCAAGAGCCAGAAAGCCGACCCCCGTGCCCTGAAGAAAATCACCCTGCTGACCATCAAGGCCGCCCAGGCTGAAGTCGAGCGCGCCGTGACCCACGCCACTGCGATCGCCAAGGGCATGTCGTTCACCCGTGACCTGGGCAACCTGCCGCCGAACATCTGCCACCCCACCTACCTGGGCGAACAGGCCAAGGCGCTGGGCAAGGAGTTCAAGGGCCTCAAGGTTGAAGTGCTGGACGAGAAGAAGATCAAGGAACTGGGCATGGGCTCGTTCTATGCCGTAGGCCAGGGCAGCGACCAGCCGCCCCGCCTGATCGTGATGCAATACAACGGCGGCAAGAAGTCCGAGAAGCCTTACGCCCTGGTGGGCAAAGGCATCACCTTCGACACCGGCGGCATCAGCCTCAAGCCGGGCGCCGGCATGGACGAGATGAAGTACGACATGGGCGGCGCCGCCAGCGTGTTCGGCACCCTGCGTGCCGTGCTGGAACTCAAGCTGCCGATCAACCTGGTGTGTATCCTGGCCTGCGCCGAGAACATGCCGAGCGGCGGTGCTGCCCGCCCAGGCGATATCGTCACGACCATGAGCGGCCAGACCGTGGAAATCCTCAACACCGACGCCGAAGGCCGCCTGGTGCTGTGCGACGCGCTGACCTACGCCGAACGCTTCAAGCCGCAGGCGGTGATCGACATCGCCACCCTGACCGGCGCCTGCGTGGTTGCCCTGGGCGCCCACACCTCGGGCCTGCTGGGCAACAACGACGAGCTGATCGAGCAACTGCTCAGCGCCGGCAAGGCTGCCGACGACCGCGCCTGGCAGCTGCCGCTGTTCGATGAGTACCAGGAGCAACTGGACAGCCCGTTCGCCGACATCGCCAACATCGGCGGCCCGAAAGCCGGCACCATCACCGCCGCCTGCTTCCTGTCGCGGTTCACCAAGAACTTGAACTGGGCGCACCTGGACATTGCCGGCACCGCATGGGCCAGCGGCAAGGACAAGGGCGCCACTGGTCGTCCAGTACCGCTGCTGACCCAGTACCTGCTCGATCGCGCCAAAGCCTAAGCGCCACCGGCCCTTCTGTAGGAGCGAGCTTGCTCGCGAAGATCGCCAACGATAACGCGCCCATCCCGGATGAACGCGGTGTCCTCTGGTTTTTCGCGAGCGAGCTCGCTCCTACAGGACTGGCGGGCCAGCACCAGGAACCGCAATGACCCAAGTCGACTTCTATATATTGCCCAGCGCCGACCCATCCGCGCGCCTGGACTTTGCCTGCAAGCTCACCGAAAAGGCCTGGCGCATGGGCCATCGCATTTACCTGCATTGCAGCGATGCCGCCCAACGCGAGGACCTCGATGCCCGCCTGTGGCGCTTCAAGGGCGAAAGCTTCGTACCCCACGGCCCCGCCGAATCGGAACCTGACGGCGTGGTAGTGCTGGGTTTGGGCGACAGTTGCGGCGACCACCATGACCTGCTGGTCAACCTTGACCTGAAAGTACCGGCCTTTGCCAAGGCCTTCGCCCGTGTGGCGGAAGTGGTGGTGGAAGACCCGGCTATTCGTCAGGCCGCGCGGGAGAGTTTCCGTTTCTACCGCGAACAGGGCTATCCTCTGCAGGACCACCGGCTACAACGACTTTGAGCACATGATGGACACGCCCAATCCGCTGAAAAAAGACGACCACCTGCTGGACGACCTCGAGTCGATCCGCCAGCTGCTGGGTGATGATGGCTTGCAACCGCCGCTGTTGACCGAAACGGCCGATGGCGAGATACAGATTCCGCTGTTGTTCGACATGGTCGGCAACAAGTCTGCTGCGCCGGAGCCAGTAATTGCAGAACCCGCCCCCGCTGCGGAAAAGGCCCCCGACGCCCTGCTGCTGCACCTGGACAACGAACTGCGCGCCGCCGCGCAATTGATCATGCAGGATGTGATCGATGATTTTTCGCCGCATATTGAAGCCGAGATCAAACGGCGAATGGATGCGCGGATGGAACGGTTGCTGAGCCAGTACCAGTCTTAAGCCACACCGAGATCCCCTGTGGGAGGGGGCTTGCCCCCGATAGCGGTGAGTCAGCAGTCTATTTGAAGCTGACACACTGCCATCGGGGGCAAGCCCCCTCCCACATTTGGTTGCATACACCTTAAGCCCTGTCTTCGCCTCGCCCTGCGCTCTATCCCCCGTTATACTTGCCGGCTTTCCTGAATAAATGCCAACTAGGGTCCCGCCGCGCATGGATAAGACCTACCAGCCCCACGCTATCGAAACTTCCTGGTACAACACCTGGGAGTCCGAAAACTATTTCGCCCCACAAGGTGCGGGCGACTCGTACACCATCATGATTCCGCCACCGAACGTCACTGGCAGCCTGCACATGGGCCATGGCTTCAACAATGCGATCATGGATGCGTTGATCCGTTTCCGCCGCATGCAGGGTCGCGACACCCTGTGGCAACCGGGTACCGACCACGCCGGTATCGCCACCCAGATGCTGGTGGAACGCCAACTCGAAGCCACCGGCCAGAGCCGTCACGACCTGGGCCGCGAGAAATTCCTCGAGAAAATCTGGGAATGGAAAGACCAGTCCGGCGGCAATATCAGCCGTCAGATCCGTCGCCTGGGTTCGTCCGTGGACTGGAGCCGCGAGCGCTTCACCATGGACGACGGCCTCTCGGAAGCGGTGAAGGAAGCCTTTGTGCGCCTGCATGAAGACGGCCTGATCTACCGTGGCAAGCGTCTGGTCAACTGGGACACCAAGTTGCACACAGCGATTTCCGACCTCGAGGTGGAAAACCACGACGAGAAAGGCTTCCTGTGGAACCTCAAGTATCCGCTGGCTGACGGCGCCAAGACCGCCGAGGGCAACGACTACCTGATCGTCGCCACCACCCGTCCGGAAACCATGCTCGGCGACGCCGCCGTTGCGGTTAACCCGAACGATCAGCGCTATCAGGCGCTAATCGGCAAGTTCGTCGAGCTGCCACTGGTCGGTCGCCGCATCCCGATCATCGCCGACGACTACTGCGACCCTGAATTCGGCACCGGCTGCGTGAAAATCACCCCGGCCCACGATTTCAACGACTACGAAGTCGGCAAGCGCCACAACCTGCCGCTGCTGAACATCTTCGACAAGAATGCCGCCGTGTTGCCGGCCTGCCAGGTGTTCAACCTGGACGGCACGCTGAATGACAGCATCGACGGCAAGATCCCGGCCGAATACGCAGGTCTTGACCGCTTCGAAGCGCGCAAGCAGATCGTTGCCGCTTTCGACGCTGCCGGTTTGCTGGTGAGCGTTGACGACCACGGCCTGAAAGTGCCGAAGGGCGACCGCTCCGGCACCGTGATCGAGCCGTGGCTGACCGACCAGTGGTACGTGTCCACCAAGCCGCTGGCCGAGCCTGCGATTGCTGCCGTGGAAGACGGCCGCATCCAGTTCGTGCCTAAACAATATGAAAACATGTACTTCTCGTGGATGCGCGACATCCAGGACTGGTGCATCAGCCGTCAGCTGTGGTGGGGCCACCGTATTCCGGCTTGGTACGACGAATCGGGCAAGGTGTATGTAGGCCGCGACGAAGCCGAAGTGCGCGCCAAGCACAACCTCGGTGCCGACATCGCCCTGCAACAGGACAACGACGTACTGGACACCTGGTTCAGCTCGGGCCTGTGGACCTTCTCGACGTTGGGTTGGCCGCAGCAGACCGAATTCCTGAAGAAATTCCACTCCACCGACGTGCTGGTCACCGGCTTCGACATTATTTTCTTCTGGGTTGCCCGGATGATCATGCTCACCATGCATTTGGTGAAGAACGAAGACGGCACCCCGCAGGTACCGTTCAAGACCGTGTACGTGCACGGCCTGGTTCGCGATGGCCAGGGCCAGAAAATGTCCAAGTCCAAGGGCAACGTCCTGGACCCGCTGGACATCATCGACGGCATCGACCTGGAAACCCTGGTGCAGAAACGCACCTCGGGCCTGATGCAGCCCAAACTGGCGAAAAAGATCGAGAAGCAGACCCGCGACGAGTTCGCCGACGGCATCGCCAGCTACGGCACCGACGCCCTGCGCTTCACCTTCTGCTCGCTGGCCTCCACCGGTCGCGACATCAAGTTCGACATGGGCCGCGTTGAAGGCTATCGCAACTTCTGCAACAAGATCTGGAACGCCGCGCGCTACGTGCTGGATAAAGGCGAAGACTGCGGCCAGAACGGCGAAGCCTTCGAACTGAGCCTGGCCGACCGCTGGATCATTTCGCAGTTGCAGCGCACCGAAGCCGAAGTGACCCGCCAGCTCGACCAGTTCCGTTTCGACCTGGCCGCCCAGGCCCTGTACGAGTTTATCTGGAACCAGTATTGCGACTGGTACCTGGAACTGTCCAAGCCGGTGCTGTGGGACGAAAACGCGCCGATCGAACGCCAGCGCGGCACCCGTCGCACCCTGGTGCGCGTACTGGAAGTGGCGCTGCGCCTGGCGCACCCGTTCATGCCGTTCATCACCGAAGAAATCTGGCAGCGCCTGGCGCCGCTGGCCGGTGTCGAAGGCAAGACGATCATGCTGCAGCCCTGGCCGGTGGCCAATGAAGCCCGTATCGATGAGGCCGCCGAAAGCGATATCGAATGGCTCAAGACCCTGATGCTCGGCACGCGCAACATCCGCGCCGAGATGAACATCGGTCCGGGCAAGCCGCTGGCCGTGTTCGTCAAGAACGCCAGTGCCGAAGACCAGCGTCGCCTCAGCGAAAACGATGCGCTGCTCAAGAAGCTGGCCAAGCTGGAGTCCATCACCGTATTGGCCGATGGCGCCGAAGCACCGCTGTCGGCCACTGCGCTGGTCGGTGATATGGAAGTGCTGGTGCCGATGGCCGGCCTGATCGACAAGGGCGCGGAACTGGCCCGTCTCGACAAGGAAATCGCGCGCCTGCAAGGCGAAGTGCAACGCGTGGGCGGCAAGCTGTCCAACGCGGCATTCGTCGACAAGGCGCCGGCGGAAGTGATCGAGAAAGAACGCGCCAAGTTGGCCGAGGCTGAACAGGCCTTGGGCAAGTTGGCGGAGCAACATGCGCGGATTTCCAGCCTGTAAGGCTTGAGTCGCGTAAAAAAGAGACCTTCGGGTCTCTTTTTTTTGGCTGGAGCTCCTGCGCACGCGGTCAATGTGGCTGTCTGTAGGAGCGAGCTTGCTCGCGAAAAACGTCAACGATAACGCGTATTTTCTGAATAAACGCGGTGCCTGGGAGTTCTTCGCGAGCAAGCTCGCTCCTACAAAGGGCTAGCCCCCTCCCACATTTGAACGAGTTGGGCTCAGGATGTGTGACAATGGCCGCCACTTTGAGCCAACACCAGAATCAACATGACCGCCCCCAGCACACCCAAACCACCGCGCAAGAAGCCTAAAACCGCCGCCACGGCCAAACCCGTCGCGCCACGCAAAGAGGCTACCCTGCACCCGCGCAACCGCCACACAGGCCGTTACGACTTCCAGGCGTTGATCAAGACCACGCCGGAACTGGCGCAATTCGTGATCATCAATCCCTATGGCAAAGAGAGCATCGACTTCGCCAGCCCGGATGCGGTGCGGGTGTTCAACCGAGCGTTGCTCAAGTCGTTCTATGGCATCCAGCATTGGGACATCCCGGCCGATTACCTGTGCCCGCCGGTGCCCGGGCGCGCCGACTACGTGCACTTCCTTGCCGACCTGCTGGCCAGCGTCAACGACGGCAAGATTCCGCGCGGTTCCATCGTCAAGGTGCTGGATATCGGCATGGGCGCCAACTGCGTCTACCCGCTGATTGGCTACATGGAGTACCGCTGGAACTTCCTCGGCTCGGAGGTCGACCCTATCGCCGTGGCGGCTGCCAAGGCCATCGTGCAGTCCAACGACTTGAGCAAAGTCATCGAGTTGCGCCAGCAACCCAACCCCAAGCACATCCTGCTGGGCCTGCTGGAGCCTGCCGAACGCTTTGACCTGACCATGTGCAACCCGCCGTTCCACGCGTCCATGGACGAAGCGACCAAAGGCAGCGAGCGCAAGTGGCGTGCACTGGGCAAAGCCGACCCCAAGCGCAAGTTGCCGGTGCTGAACTTCGGCGGCCAATCGGCCGAACTGTGGTGTGAGGGCGGCGAAGCGCGTTTCGTGACGCAATTGATCGCCGAAAGCGCGCATTTTGCCCACAAGGTGCTGTGGTTCAGCACACTGGTGTCAAAAGCGTCAAACCTGCCCGCGATCGAGACGGCGTTGAAAAAGGCCGGCGTGCTGGAAAGCCAGGTGGTGGAAATGTCTCAGGGGCAAAAGCAGAGCCGCTTCGTCGCCTGGACCTTCCAGACCAAGAACGAACAGCAGATCTGGCGCCAGCGCTGGGTGCGCTGACGCCCACCTGTAGGAGCGAGCTTGCTCGCGAAAAACGCCAAGGCGCCGCGTTCAACCAGGACGGGCGCGTTATCGTTAACGTCTTTCGCGAGCAAGCTCGCTCCTACCGTTGCAAACAAAATCGCAGGCAACAAAAAACCGTGCCCGGATCACTCCGGAGCACGGTTTTTTTACGGCGTCTTACTTGTTAACAGCGTCGGTCAGGCCTTTGGCCACAACCAGCTTGATAACTTTCTTGGCAGCGATTTCGATGGCAGCGCCAGTCGAAGGGTTACGGCCGGTACGGGCAGGACGCTCGGTCACTTTCAGCTTGCCGATACCTGGCAGAGTGATTTCGCCGCCGTTTTCCAGCTGATCGGCAACGATCTGGCCCAGTTGGTCCAGCGCTGCGCGCGCGGTGGTTTTCGGCGCGTCGATAGCTTCAGCGATATCAGCGATCAGTTGGTCTTTAGTCAAAGCCATTGTGGTGTTCCTTCCCTATCAAATTCATATGGATTGCAGAGTGCAGTGTCAGCCGTCGAGCCCGACCGTGTCGGCCTGGCGCCCCGGCTATAACCTTTGGAGAACGGGGTTATAGATGCTTGAAACGGGGATTGGTTCGACCTGACAAATGCTGAATGCACGCTTAACGCCGAGACTTGGCGTAAGACGGGGCAAAACTAGCACAGAGACGGGGAAATATCCGCCTCAACATACCCATTTGGTCAGCTTTATCGCTCTAAAGCGTGAAAAAACCCCATATGCACGGTGGGAGAACATCCAAACCGCCCCTCCAGGCGCGTCTTGACCAACGGGTGCGGTACACTGGGCAACTTTTTGCGGGAGGCTCAACGCTCCCCTTCAACCAGCCGAGAAGCCTATGCCGATCCGTCATTGCATCGTCCACCTGATCGACAAAAAACCCGACGGCACACCCGCAGTTCTGCATGCCCGTGATTCGGAGCTGTCCGAGTCGGCCGCCATCGAGAACATGCTTGCCGACCTCAACGAGAGCTACAACGCCAAACAGGGAAAGGCCTGGGGTTTCTTCCATGCCGAGTCCGGCGCGCACCCGTTCAGCGGCTGGTTGAAGGAATACTTTGACGGTGGTCAGGATTTCACCACCTTCAGCCGTACCGCAGTGGAACATCTGCAGAAGCTGATGGAGGAGTCCAACCTGTCGACCGGCGGTCACGTGCTGTTCGCCCACTACCAGCAAGGCATGACCGACTACCTGGCCATCGCCCTGCTGCACCACAGCGAAGGCGTGGCGGTGACCGACGAGCTGGACGTGACGCCCTCACGTCACCTGGACCTGGGCCAGCTGCACCTGGCCGCGCGGATCAACGTGTCCGAGTGGCAGAACAACAAGCAGTCCAAACAGTACATCTCGTTTATCAAGGGCAAGAACGGCAAGAAGGTCTCGGAATACTTCCGCGACTTTATCGGCTGCCAGGAAGGCGTCGACGGCCCGGGCGAAACCCGCACCCTGCTCAAGGCGTTCAGTGACTTCGTTGAAAGCGAGGACCTGCCGGACGAGTCGGCGCGCGAGAAAACCAAGACCCTGGTGGACTACGCCAGCAGCCAGGCCAAGCTCGGCGAGCCGATGGGCCTGGAAGAACTGTCCGGTCTGATCGATGAAGAGCGGCCTAAAGCGTTCTACGACCATATTCGCAACAAGGACTATGGCCTGTCGCCGGAAATTCCTGCCGACAAACGCACCCTCAACCAGTTCCGCCGCTTCACCGGCCGCGCCGAAGGCTTGTCCATCAGCTTTGAAGCGCACCTGCTGGGCGACAAGATTGAATACGACGAAGCCGCCGGCACCTTGATCATCAAGGGCCTGCCGACCCAACTGACCGACCAGCTCAAGCGCCGTAACTGATGCTTGGCGGGGTCTTGAAGAAAGTCCTGCTGGTGTTGCTGGTGGTGGTGGTGATTCAGAACTGGGGCAAGGTCGAGCGGCTGTTCAACCCGTCGCAGGTGGTGTCCGAGCAGGTACGCAGCTCGGCGCGTGTGGTGCTTTACGCCACCGAGTGGTGTGGCTACTGCAAGCAGATCCGGCGCTTTCTGGACCAGAAGGGTGTTCCTTACCAGGCTTTCGATATCGAGAAGGATGCCCAGGCGCGTAAGGCGTATGAAGCGCTGGGTGGCGGCGGGATTCCGTTTGTGGATGTCAATGGCACGTTGATTCGCGACTACAACCCGGATGCCATCATGGCTGCCCTGAAATAACCCGGTCCTCGAAAACACCGCAGATCAAATGTGGGAGGGGGCTTGCCCCCGATGGCGGCCTCAGGGCCGATCAGGATGTTGGATCAGATCGCGTACATATCCGTTTCTGCGGTAACGGCCACTTAGGGTTCCGCCCTGACGGCGGGTCACTTTGGAAAAGCCCCAAAGTAACCAAAGGGCTCTTGCCCCACCACTCGGCACCTCGCTTAGGCTCGGTGTGCCCTCTCTCCGGCTTGAATCCGTGGGCCGCCGCCACGCGCCATCCATGGCGCGGGGCGGCTAACCCGGCGTCCTGCCGGGTTACCCACGGATTCAAGCCTGCGTTCGGCCAGCGTGGTTTAACGGGGCGCCTAGGATCAAAAGCAGAGCAAGATCAAGAGCGGCTCGCTTCGCATCGTGGTTACGTTTGGGGGTTACAGAGTGGTGTAGATACCTATCCTCGATAGCAGTGTGTCAGTCAGCCTATCTGTAGCTGATACACCGCAATCGGTGGCAGGCCGTTGATCGTGCGAGTTGAACGGCCCCGTGCGCCTAGCGCAACACAATCACCCGCCCCAGCAGCGTGTGTTGCTCGAAGCCGAGGACCGCTTGCAAGGCCTTCAACACGGCGACAGGGTCGTCGCTCGGAAAGCTGCCGCTGACGCGCCTGGCGCCCATCTCGGCATTGAGCAGGAGGATGCGGCCCGGGTAGTAACGTTTGAGGTCCCCGATCACCTCGGCCAGCGGCGCCTTGTAGTAGTTGAGCCAACCGTCGCGCCAGGCCAGGCGTGATTCGCTGTCCACCGAGTGCAGCGGCTCGGCTACACCGTCGGCGTAGGCCACTTGCTGGCCTGCCGTCAGAATTTGCTGCGGTGCCTGTGCGGACGGCGTTACGCCAACCCGGCCCGACAGCACGGTCACCTGGGCCCCTGCCGGTTGCAGGCGCACTTCGAACTGTGTGCCCAGCACCCGCGTTTCTCCAGCGCCCGCCTCGACCACGAAGGGCTGGCCGGTGTGGACAACGCGGAAAAAACCGGCCCCGCGACGTAATTGGATATGGCGCTCGCCGTGACTGAAATCCACCGCAATCGCGCTGTCGGCGTCGAGGGTGACGCGGGACTGATCGGCCAGGGTGACGGTCCTCACCTGCCCTGGCGCCGTCACGTAATCGGCGCCCAGGTCATCGACCCAACGCGACGGCTGCCAACCGGCGCCCATCGACACCATCAACAACAAACAGGCCGCCATGGCCAGGGCGCCGGCCCCACGCACCAGGCGCGAGCGCCCGGAACGGCGCATCGCATCGAGGTAACCCTGCAAGGCCTGTGCGTCTTCGTCGGCCAGGGTGCGTGCCGGCACCTCGCTCAACTCCCACAGCACCTGGGCCTGGGCGTAGGCTTCGATATGGGCGGGGTCGGCGCGCAGCCATCGGCTGAAGGAGGCTTGATCGCCGCTGCCGGGCTGGTCGTGCAGCCGGCTCAGCCAGTCGAGCGCGGCCTGTTCCTGGGCGGGCGTGGGTGTGACGTTCACGATGCGTTCCCTGGCGTACGTGGGACTGACGGTTCGCGCAGGCTCGCCTTGCACGCGTGCAGGGCCCGCATCATGTGTTTTTCCACGGCGCTTTGGGACAGGCCCATGGCCTTGGCGATCTCTGCGTATTTGCGCCCGTGAATGCGGTTGAGCAGGAAAATCTGCCGGGTGCGCTCGGGCAGGCTGCGCAAGGCGGCTTCGACATGCCGCAGGTCATTGCCCGCTTCGAGGGCCGCCTGGGGTTCGCAGCCCTGGTTGTCCTGCTGCTCCGGCAACCAACCCTCGCTGCTGCGCACGCGGGCGCCTTCGCTGCGCAAATGGTCGATGGCGATATTGCCGGCGCAGCGCAGCAGGTAGGTGCTGAGTTCTTCGACCTGCACCAGCGGGCGGCGCCAGAAGCGCAGGAACAGGTCCTGCACCAGATCAGCCGCCGTGGCGCGGCAACCGACACGGCGGCTGACCAAGGCCTCCATCTGTGAACGCTGGGACAGGAACACCTGCAGGAAATGCGCACGCCCCCCGGCCGCGTCCGGGTGCGCGCTGTCCTGTTGCTTGGGCGGCGGGCTGATCATCATGGGCCTCAGAAAAGGCCAAACGCCGCGACCGGGCTGGCCAGCACGCCGACGCCCGCGAGGATCAGGGCCAGCCGTGGCCGGTACGGCAACAGCAGCACCAAAAGCAGGGCGCTGAGCATGAGCACCGCGCACCACTCCACCAGGCCCTGACCCCAACCGGTGACGGCCACCGCCGGCCAGATCGACAGGGTCAGCAGCAACCAGCCGAGCGCACGCAAGCCCAGGCGCCGTGCAGGCGTGGGTTTGCTGCGCAGCAACTCGCCGTGATGACGATCGGTGGCCAGGCACAGCGCGGTAAACCCGACGTAGCACAGCAGCAGCGCGAGCAACATTCAGCCGGCCTCCTGCTTGAACGCCAATGCACGCGCGTGCTCTGCCTTGGGCTGCAACGCGGCGCGACGCTGCATCTTCCAGGCGGCCCATCCCAGGAACAGGCCGCTGGCCAGGCATGTCAGGTCGAAGCCGGCCATGGCCCAGTCGCGGCTCATCAGCGAAGTGCCCAAGTGATACGGCGTAGTCAGGGCATTAATCAACGGGATGGCCACAAACAGCAGCGCGCCCAGGCTCAACTGCTCGACCCAGCCCTGGCGACCGCGCCGCAACGCGGCATGCACCAGGCTCAGGCCCCAGGCGATAAAGAAGCTCTGCACTTCCCAGTCGGAACGTTCGGCCATACTCACCGGCAGCAGTCGATTGGCCCAGAAAAACGTCGCTATGGCGATCATCAGCCCCGACATGCTGGCGATGTTCAGCACCTCCACCAACCGCAGTTCAAAGGGCATCACACCGGTTTTGGCGTGCTTGAGCTGACGCTTGCCCAGCCATATCACAAGGCCTGTGCCGATCATCGCCGTGCCTGCCAAGCCGCAGATGAAATACAACCACCGCAGCACCGGGCCGGCGAAATGGCCCATGTGCAAGCCGTAGAAACTGCCACCGATGACCGACGGCAAGGACGGTTCACCACTGACCCGCAGCAACTCGCCCGTGGTGCCGTTGAAGGAAACGGTGCTGCCAAAATCTTGCACCACGCTGTCGGAGCCGGCGCGAAATACATTCACCGAGGCGTTGACGTCGCTCGGGTTATTCACCGCCAGGCGCCCGACATGCCCCCCCGCCCACTGTTGCTGCGCCTGCTGGTACATCGGCCACAACGGCAGCAACGTACCCGGCTGGCCGAGTGCCGGGGCATTATCGGAACTGGGAAACACTTCATTGAAGAAGGCACGGCTGTCATTGCCATAGGAGGCCACGATCGGCGCCGGCATGACCATGCTCATGAAAATCACCAGGCTGCTATAGGTGATCATCAGGTGAAACGGCAGCACCAGCACGCCCACCGCGTTGTGCCCGTCCAGCCAGGAGCGCTGGCCCTTGCGCGGGCGGAAGGTGAAGAAGTCCTTGAAGATTTTCTTGTGGGTAATGATGCCGGTGATCAGCGCGACAAACATCACCATGGCGGCGAGGGTCGACAGCCAGCGGCCCCATGGGTAAGGCATCTGCAGTTGGAAGTGGAAGCGGTAGAAGAATTCACCGCCCATGCTTTCGCGGGCCTGCACCGCTTGGCCGCTGACCGGGTCGAGGACTTTCTGGATGAAGTTGCCGCGCTTGCCGGGGTCGACCTTGTCTTGCCACATCACCGACAGGCCGGGGTCGCGGCTATTGGGCAAGGTAATGAACCAGCGCGCGGCCGTGGGCGCCTGTTGCTGCAGGTAGTCTTGCGCTACGGCGAGGCTGCGCGCGTCGTCCATCGGATGGGCCTGGACTTCGGGCTGCATCCAGTGGGTTATTTCATCCTTGAAATAGGCCAGGGTGCCGGTCAGGAAAATCGCAAACAGCAGCCAGCCGAAAATCAATCCGGCCCAGGTGTGCAGCCAGGCCATGGCTTGGCGAAAACCCTCTTTCATGTGCGCACCACCCAGAACCCAATGCCCGCCAGGGTCGCGAGCAGGGCGCTGGGCAGCATCACCCCGGCCCACGCACGCCACGCGGTGCGGCAGGCGAAACACCAGAGCACCGCCAGCAGGTAGAACACGAATGAACTCATCATGCCGACAATCACCGCGTCGGCGCGCGTCGTCGGCAGCCACAGCGCAAGGCAGATCGCGGCCAGCGAGGCCGTCAGATAACCGCCGACCACAGCCGCCAGTACGCGCGACGTGACGGCGAGGCGATAAGAGGCGGGCAGTGAGGTTTTGCTTTTCATGCGGCAGGCGCCAAGTTCATCAGCGCGCAATATTAATGATAAATATTCTCATAAGCAAAAGAGAACGGATGAATCACCTGCTCGGGTCGATTGCCGAACCGTGTTTGCGGCCCTACAATGCGAACAATTCTTGTTCTCTAAAGCATGCCGATGCTGATGGAGTGATCACGTTGCCGCCGTCCAACACCGTCGAAGTTCTGTACAACGACCATCACCACTGGCTCACCGGCTGGTTGCGACGCAAGCTCGGCTGCCCGCAAAGCGCCGCCGACCTGGCGCACGATACCTTCATCCGCGTGCTCAGCGCGCGGGAAGCGCCCACGCTGATCGAACCGCGCGCCTTTCTCACCACGGTCGCCAAACGCGTACTGTTCAACTACTACCGTCGCCAGGACCTGGAACGCGCCTACCTCGACGCCCTGGCGCAAATGCCGGAGCACGTCGCGCCGTCGGAAGAAGACCGTGCAATCATCCTGCAAACCCTGGTGGAACTGGACCAACTGCTCGACGGCCTGCCGGTGCAGGTCAAACGCGCGTTCCTGCTGGCCCAGCTCGATGGCCTGACCTACGCGCAGATCGGCGCGCAATTGGGCATTTCCATTGCCACGGTCAAGCGCCACCTGCATAAAGCCGCCCTGCGCTGCTACTTCGCCCTATGAATGTCTCGACCCAGGTTGCCGAACAGGCCGTGCACTGGTTGCTGCAAATGCAGCAAGGCGCGCTCGACCCGCGCCAGCAGGCGGCCTGGCAGCAATGGCTGGAGGCGCATAGCGAACATCAGCGTGCGTGGGACCAGATCCAGCGCGTCAACCAACGCCTGCGTGGCCTGCCCTCGCCGCTGGCGCACGCGGCGTTGAATGCACCGACCTCCACCAGCCGGCGCCAGGCGCTGAAGCTGCTGTTGATC
This sequence comes from Pseudomonas sp. 34 E 7, assembly GCF_900005715.1. Taxonomy (NCBI): domain Bacteria; kingdom Pseudomonadati; phylum Pseudomonadota; class Gammaproteobacteria; order Pseudomonadales; family Pseudomonadaceae; genus Pseudomonas; species Pseudomonas sp. 34 E 7. Next base: position 4,425 of record NZ_CVTX01000185.1, on the reverse strand, counting down.
CTCGGCGCCGGTTCGGCGGCAGCCTGGAGCCTGCGCCAGCAACACATTTTGCCGCCGTTGACGGCGGACTACCGCAGCCCTGTCGGCCAGCGTCGCCGCGTGCAACTGGCCGACGGCAGCCAGTTGCAGCTCAACACCGGCAGTGCGGTGGATGTGCATTTCGATGGCCACCAGCGCCTGATCCGCCTGCTTGAAGGTGAAATCCTGCTGACCGCCCGCGCAGGTGCCACGCCGCTGCGCGTGCTGACCGGCCAGGGCTTGCTCAGCAGCCAGGCGGCGCGCTTGAACGTGCGGCAGTTCAATGACCATACCCAATTGGCGGTGCTCGATGGCCGTGTCGACGTGATGCCCAACCACTACAGCGGCCTGCCGCTGAGGGTGGACGCCGCGCACCAGGTCAATTACACCCGCAAGGGCTGGGACAGTCCGCGCGCTATCGACGCCAACAGCGGCGCCTGGGCTGACGGCATGCTGGTGGCCGCGCATATGCGCCTGGAAGACTTCCTCGGCGAACTCGGGCGCTATCGCCGGGGCCAGCTCAACTGCGACCCGCAGGTGGCAAACCTGCTGCTGTCCGGCAGTTATCCGCTGGATGACAGCGAACGCATTCTCGATCTGCTGGAAGTCAGCCTGCCGGTCAAAGTGCGACGCTTTACCCGCTACTGGGTGACGGTGCAGGCGCGTGCGTGAAGTTTTTTGAAAACCGCTGAGCCGTTTTCCCTACTTCGCGTGACAGAGAAGGAAAGCCCCCTTGATCCTTCCTTCTCAGGACCACCCTTCATGCCCCTGCAACCGACGCTTCTTGCCCGTACCCTGCGCCAACTCCTGCTCGGCGCCAGCCTCAGCCTGGCCGCGCTGCCCCCGGCGATGGCGGTCGACACCAAGGCCTATCACATCGCGCCGACGAGTCTGGAAGCGGCCCTGAACCAGTTCGGCCGTGAAGCCGGGGTGCTGGTGTCCTTCGGTTCCGAGGTCACCGCCGGTCGGCAAAGCCCTGGTTTGACGGGCAACTACAGCACTGCCGAAGGCCTGGATAAACTGTTGGAAGGCAGTGGCCTGCAAGCCCGCGCCGAGGGTGACAACGCCTACAGCCTGCAACCGGCCGGCGCCCCGGCCACCCTCGAGTTGCAAACCTCCAACGTGATCGGCGACTGGCTCGGTGACGCGGCGCAGACCAACGTGTTCGAGCATCCCGGCGCCCGTGACGTCATCCGCCGTGACGAATTCGAACGCCAGGGCGCAACCCAGGCCCGCGACGTGCTCAACCGCATCCCCGGCGTCAATGCCCCGGACAACAACGGCACCGGCAGCCATGACATGGCACTGAACTTCGGCATTCGCGGGCTCAACCCACGGCTGGCATCACGCTCCACGGTGTTGATGGACGGCATTCCCGTGCCCTTCGCCCCCTATGGCCAGCCGCAACTTTCATTTGCACCGATCAGCATGGGCAACATGGACGCGGTGGACGTGGTGCGCGGCGGCGGCGCGGTGCGCTACGGCCCGCAGAACGTCGGTGGCATCGTCAACTTCGTGACCCGCGCGATTCCGGATGCGCCCACCGTCAAAGGCGGCCTGCAGACCGAAACCAGCCCGTCCTCCAGCCACGACGGCTTCAAGACCACCGGCAACCTGCTGGCCGGCGGCACCGCCGACAATGGCCTGGGCGGCGCACTCCTGTACTCCGGCACCCGTGGCGGCGACTGGCGTGAAAACAGCGACACGCGCATCGATGACCTGATCCTCAAGGGTAAATACCAGCTGGATGACGCCAACAGCTTCAACGCCATGGCGCAGTACTACGACGGCGAGGCCGATATGCCTGGGGGCTTGAACGTCAAGGACTACAAGGCCGACCCGTACCAGTCGACCCGCCCCTACGACAAGTTCTGGGGCCGGCGCACGATGTTCAACGTCGGCTACCGCTACGAGCAGGATCGCCGTGAATTCACGGTCAACAGTTTCTTCACCAAAACCCTGCGCAGCGGTTACCTCGATCAAGGCAACTTCCTCTCGCTGTCCCCCCGCGAGTATTGGGTACGCGGCCTGGAAACCCGCTTCGCCCAAGGCTTCGACCTCGGCCCCACCAGCCACGAAGTCGGCGTCGGCTACCGCTACATCAACGAAGCCGGCCACGAGTTGCGCTACCGCACGCCGATTGCCGCCAATCAGCAACTGCCGACCACCGACAGCCGTAACGACCGCGACACCCGTGGCGGCACCGAAGCCAATGCGTTCTTCATCGACGACCGTATCGATATCGGCAAGTGGACCCTCACGCCGGGCATCCGCTACGAAATGATCGAGTCCCAACAGACCAACAACCTGAGCAACGTCAAATACAAAGGCGACTACAACACCGCGCTGCCGGCGTTGAACGTGCTCTATCACCTCACCGACGACTGGAACCTCTACGCCAACACTGAAGGCTCGTTCGGCAGCGTGCAGTACAGCCAGATGCCCAACCGCGTGAACAGCGGCGAAGTGAAGCCGGAAAAAGCCCGCACCTGGGAGCTCGGCACACGCTATGACAACGGCAGCCTGCGCGCGGAAATCGGTGCGTTCCTGATCAATTTCGACAACCAGTACGACAGCAACCAGACCAACGACACCGTGATCGCCCGCGGTGAAACGCGGCACCAGGGCATCGAGTCGAGCATCAACTACGCCCTCGACGGCGTGAGCCCGGCGCTGGCCGGCTTCGATGTGTACGCCAGCTATGCGTATGTCGACGCGACCATCCGTGAAGACGGCCCGAACAAAGGCAATCGCGTGCCCTTCTCGTCCAAACACAAAGGCACCCTCGGCGTGGGGTACACCGAAGGCCCGTGGAAGCTCAACCTGGACAGCAGCTACCAGAGCAGCCAGTTCGCCGACAACGCCAACACCCAGGCCGAAAGCGCCGACGGCGCCAACGGACGCATCCCCGGCTACATGCTGTTCAGCAGCCGCGCAGCGTATGACTTCGGCCCGCAGCTGTCGGACTTGAACGTCGCAGTCGGGGTGAAGAACATCTTCAACAAGCAGTACTACACGCGCTCGTTCGACGATAACAACAAGGGCAAATACGTGGGCGAGCCGCGCACGGTGTATGTGCAGACGTCTATCGCGTTCTGACTGGAATTTGCAGAACAAAACAGAACCAACTGTGGGAGGGGGCTTGCCCCCGATTGCGGTGGGTCAGCTACAGACAAGCTGACTGACACACTGTCATCGGGGGCAAGCCCCCTCCCACATTTGATCCTCAGTGTGTCCAGGATTCAGGTTCTAACTGCCCGCCAGGCAATACATGGGTGAGCCGTGCACGGTGTATGTGTATCGCGTTCTGATTGGAATCTGCAGAACAAAACAGAACCAACTGTGGGAGGGGGCTTGCCCCCGATTGCGGTGGGTCAGCTAAAAATATACTGACTGACACTCCGCCATCGGGGGCAAGCCCCCTCCCACATTTGATCCTCAGTGTTTTCAGGATTCGGGTTCTAACTGCCCGCCAGGCAATACGTGGGTGAGCCGTGCACGGTGTATGTGTATCGCGTTCTGATTGGAATCTGCAGAACAAAACAGAACCAACTGTGGGAGGGGGCTTGCCCCCGATTGCAGTAGGTCAGCTACAGATAAGCTGAATGACACACTGTCATCGGGGGCAAGCCCCCTCCCACATTTGATCCTCAGTGTGTTCAGGATTCGGGTTCTAACTGCCCGCCAGGCAACTTGGGGTGGCCGCGACCAGCGCATCAATGGCGCACCGTGTCTTGGCCGGCATGTGCGGCGCCGTCGGCCAGATCACATGGATGGGGGCCGGCTGCTCGCGATAGTCGGGCAGTACCGCCTCCAGTTGCCCGCGTAGCGCGTAGTGGGCAATCAACCAACTCGGTAACCAGGCCAGGCCCACGCCTGCAATCGTCGCATCGGCCACAGCCTGGAGGTCGTCCAACACCAGGGGCGTGACCAGCCGCGAGCGATGAACGTTATTGCTGCGGTAGGCAATGCCGCGATGAGCCGCCAACGCCTCGATACGTTCAATTCGCCCCCTGCGCTGCAGGTACGCCGGTGACGCCGCCAATCCCATGACCTGCTCCCCCAGACGCCGCGCACTCAGACGGTCGGTATCCGGCAACGGGCCGATACGCACGGCAATATCGAAGCCTTCCTGCGCCAGATCGATCATGCGGTCGGAGAAGCAAATGTCGATCTCAAGGTCCGGATAACGCTCCATCAAGCCCCACAGGGCAGGTGCGGCATAGTGGTGACCAAACGCCAGCGGCAAACTTGCGCGCAAGCGCCCGCGTGGCTGCTGACGGCCGCTTTCCAGCACGGACTCGGCGGCCTCCAGCTCAGCCAGCGCGCGCAGGCAATGCTCGTAGTAGGCCTGCCCATCCTCGGTCAGACGCTGGCGGCGCGTGGAGCGTTGCAACAGGCAGGTGC
>NZ_CVTX01000188.1:1895-134174 GCF_900005715.1 Pseudomonas sp. 34 E 7 | reverse complement strand
TGCTGTGCGGTTACCTCGGTGCACGCATCGGCATGATGAAGACGGTGTGGGCCACGGAGTTCACCACGGCGGTGCTGATCGTCATGGCGGTGTACCTGCCGTACGCCGGCTTGATGGTGATGTTGCCGCTGTTGGGGCTGGCGCTCAATGGCACCTCGTCGGTGCTGTATGGCGCGGTGCCGGACCTGGCGGGGCCGGGCCGGCGCGACCAGGCGTTTGCAGTGTTCTACACCGGCACCATTGGTGGCGGCGCATTGGCGCCGGTGCTGTTCGGCAGCCTCGGAGATACCACCGGCGTGCCCGTGGCCGTCTTGTTGCTGGCCGCAACCTTGTTGCTCACCTTGCCGCTGTCCTGGCGGGTTCAGCGAGGGCTGGAGGCCCAGGTCCGGTAGGGCGAACGAATTTTTCAGCGTGTTCTGGCAGGTATAACAATGAATAACAGTGAACCGTCTGCCGTGTCCTTGCCGTTGTCCCAGCGTGCGCAACGCCTCAGCGCACCGGGCACATCCAGCATGCGCAGCAAAGCCAATGCCTTGAAAGACGCCGGCGTCGACGTGATCAATTTTGCCGCGGGTGAATTGACCTTCGATGCCTGTCCGGACATGAAAGCCGCCGCGAGCGATGCGCTGGCCACTGCGCGCAACCGCTATACGCCGCCCATCGGCTTGCCCCAGTTGCGCCACGCGCTGGCGCAGCAGGTCACTCAGCGCTGCGGCGTGAACTACAGCGCCGATGAAGTCGCGGTGACCGCCGGTGCCAAGCAGGCGCTGTATAACGCCGCGATGGTGCTGCTCGATCCGGGGGATGAGGTCATCGTTGCGGTGCCGTACTGGGAAACCTTTCCCACCCAGATCCAGCTGGCCGGTGGCGTCCCGGTCTATGTCGACACGGCAGCCGATGACTATCGCCTCACCTGCGCGGCCGTCGAAAACGCCCTGACTCCACGCACCCGCATGATTGTGATCAACACCCCGAACAATCCGACGGGCACGGTTTATCAACGCGAACAATTGTTGGGGATCGCCCGGCTCGCGTTCGAACACCGGCTGTGGGTGGTGTTCGACGAGTGCTACCGCAAGCTGGTGCGCGCGCCCCATGAACATCACAACATCGTCTCGCTGTTTGCGCCGCTCAAACACCAGACGGTGCTGGTCGATTCGTTTTCCAAGAGCCACGCGGTCACCGGCTGGCGGGTAGGGTATGCGTGCGCGCCCGCTGCGGTCATCGCCGCCATGCACAACCTGCAGGGGCACACCACATCCAACCCCAGCAGCCTGTCCCAATACGCTGCGCTCGGCACCCTGATGGCGGACGCGCCGCACTTTACCCGCCAGGTCAATGCCGTCCTCGACCAGCAACTGCTCGCGGCCTGCACTTGCCTGGGGCATATCGATGACATCACCTGCGCCCCGCCGGAAGGGGCGTTCTATCTGTTTATCGATGTGTCGCGCAAATTGGGTGGCCGCTACCTGGGCACCGTTATCCGTGATGTCGACCACCTGGCCGATCTGTTATTGACCGAGGCCCATATCGCGGTGGTGCCCGGCTCCGGCTGCGGCGACCGCAACAGTATCCGCATTTCCTACGCCGTTGAGCGTGAAGCGTTGATCGAAGGCCTCACGCGCTTTGCTCGCTTCATGGCAGAAATCGTTGCGCACTAACCCCAGCCAAAAAAGGATATGAGCCGTGGAAAATCTGAGCCGCCAATTTATCGGGTACGTGAACCAGGCGCTGGTGGATGTCGAGGACCGACATCTGGCCCAGGCCCTGCTCAGCGGTTTCAACAGCCAGCCTGCCGAGCTGGACAGGTACTGCGAGACCTATGTCGACATGACTTCCAGTAACTGGAGCGAGTCGTCGCTGTGTACATTCTTCTGCGGCTGGCGCAGCCCCGATGGCGCCGCCCATGCTGTCTCAAGCATCATTGTGCGCATTCTCCAGGAGTCGGCATCCCTGGCCGACGACGCCCGGCTGCAGATGCTCGAAGCGGCGGCCCACTGTGGCGAGATCATTGTCGAGGACATCGGATTGGGCGAAATGCACGGGCATCCGCACCACTCCAAGCTGTATTACCGCATGGCGTCGGCGATATGCGGCTCGGATGAATGGCGCCTGCAGGACAAATTCCTGAACCCGATCACCAAGGAATTTTCCGGCTGGGTTGGCGAAAAACGCCCACTGGCGCCGCAGCTCATTGAGGCACTGGAGATGATGGCCATGACGGAGCTGTTCAACACCGGCGAATACAACCTGATGACGCCGTTATGGAAGCAGTGGTTGCGGGATGTGCGCGGCTACAGCGCCGGTGAGGCCAGCCGCGTGGCGAGCTTTCTCAGTGTGCACTGCGGCAGCGTCGAAGCGCGCCACTTCAAGCATGCGGCAGAGGCGCTGCGGCTGTATGCCAGCGCCACCGGGCAGGCCGTGGATTACAGCCGTATCGCGCAGCTATCCAGGGAATACGTGGCCAGGGCCTGTGAGCATCTGCAAAAGATGGCGTCGGTGCTCAAGTGTGAACAGCCCGCCTGGGATTGAGGCAGTCCGATAACCCTCGTTGTGCCGCTGACATGGAGCCTGAACCTATGATGGATACCGAAGCGCGCCGACGCCCTCTGTCGGCGCTACTGGATAGCACCCGTTGCCTGCGCGTACTCGAAGCCCATAGCCCGATATCGGCGTTGCTCGCGCAGCGCGCCAGGCTGGAAATCAGCCCCGGGCATACGGTGGGGTACGACGCCATCTGGTCCAGTTCGCTGACCGACTCGACCCAGCGCGGGTTACCCGATATCGAAATTCTCTCGCCCAGCAACCGCTTGCCGGGGATCCGCGAAATATTCGATGTGTGTTCGCTGCCGCTGATATTCGATGCCGACACCGGCGGCAAGCCCGAACATTTCGCGATTCACATCAAGATGCTGGAGCGTGCGGGCGTCTCGGCAGTGGTCATCGAAGACAAGTGCGGCTTGAAGAAGAACTCACTGTTCGGCACCGAGGTCGACCAGGCGCAGGAGTCGATCGAGACTTTCTGCGCCAAGCTCCATGCCGGTTGCGCCAGTCGCACCGGCTCAGGGCTGATGCTGATTGCGCGGTGTGAAAGCTTGATCCTCGATCGCGGCATGGAAGAGGCGATGGCGCGGTGCCTGGCGTATGTGGAGGCGGGGGCGGATGGCATCATGATCCACAGCCGCAGACAGGATGGCCTGGAAATCCTCGAGTTCGCCAGGCAGTTTCGTTGGCAACGGCCCAGGGTACCGCTGATTTGTGTGCCCACCAGCTACGCTCATCTGAAGTTCGAGGTGTTGGAACAGGCTGGTTTCAACGCGGTGATTTACGCCAATCACATGTTGCGCAGTGCCTATCTGGCTATGCGCGATACCGCTGTGGGCATACTCGCACATGGCAGGACCCTGGAACTGGAGCCGCGCTGCCTGGGCATCGACGAAATACTCGACCTGGTGCCCGGGACGCGCTAGTGCGATGCTGTCGTCCAGCCGTTCACTCATTGGTGCATGTGTCGGGTTGAAATCCCCGTTTCAGGGCGAAAAGCGCTGTTTATTTATACAAATGCACCATTTAAATTCATAAAGGCGACATTTTGCCCTGTCACGGTGCGAAATGAATTGATAAAGTCCGGCTCAATCTCTGTTTAACAACAATCATTTTGCCGAGACTTTTCATGAGCGAATCCGTCGAATCCTTCCTTGCCCGCCTCAAGAAACGCGACCCCGACCAACCGGAATTCCATCAGGCCGTGGAGGAAGTCCTACGCAGTTTGTGGCCGTTTCTTGAAGCCAACCCCCACTACCTGACCTCGGGCATTCTGGAGCGCATGTGCGAGCCGGAACGCGCAATCACCTTTCGGGTGTCCTGGGTGGATGATCATGGCAAGGTCCAGGTCAATCGCGGTTTTCGTATCCAGATGAACAGTGCCATCGGCCCGTACAAGGGCGGTTTGCGCTTCCATCCCTCGGTGAACCTGGGCGTGCTGAAATTCCTCGCCTTCGAGCAGACCTTCAAGAACTCCCTGACCTCGTTGCCCATGGGCGGCGGCAAAGGCGGCTCGGACTTCGATCCCAAGGGCAAGAGCGACGCCGAAGTGATGCGCTTCTGCCAGGCCTTCATGAGCGAGCTGTACCGTCATATCGGTGCGGACGTGGACGTACCGGCCGGTGATATCGGCGTGGGCGCACGGGAAATCGGCTTCCTGTTCGGCCAGTACAAACGCCTGGGCAATCAATTCACCTCCGTCCTGACCGGCAAAGGCATGACCTACGGCGGCAGCTTGATCCGTCCGGAAGCCACTGGTTTTGGCTGTGTGTATTTCGCCGAGGAAATGCTCAAGCGCCAGGGCCAGCGGGTCGAAGGCAAGCGTGTGGCAATCTCGGGTTCCGGCAACGTGGCGCAGTACGCGGCGCGCAAAGTGATGGACCTGGGTGGCAAGGTGGTTTCCCTGTCGGACTCCGAAGGGACGCTGTACGCCGAAAGCGGTTTGACCGAGGAACAATGGTCGGCCCTGCTGGCGCTGAAAAACGTGCAGCGTGGGCGTATCAGCGAACTGGCCGAGCGTTTCCGCCTGGAGTTTCGCCAAGGTCAAACACCCTGGGCGCTGGCCTGCGATATCGCGCTGCCCTGCGCGACCCAGAACGAACTCGACGCTGATGCCGCCCGCGCGCTGTTGCGCAATGGCTGCATCTGCGTGGCCGAAGGCGCCAACATGCCGACCACCCTTGAAGCGGTGGATATCTTTATCGACGCGGGCATTCTGTTCGCGCCGGGCAAGGCCTCCAATGCCGGCGGCGTGGCCGTCAGTGGCCTGGAGATGTCGCAGAACGCCATGCGCCTGCTATGGACCGCCGGCGAAGTGGACAGCAAGCTGCACACCATCATGCAGTCGATCCACCATGCCTGCGTGCACTACGGCGAGGAAAATGGCCGGGTTAACTATGTGAAGGGCGCGAACATCGCAGGCTTCGTCAAAGTTGCCGACGCGATGCTGGCCCAGGGCATCGTCTAAGCCTCGGGTTCGATGCGCAGCACTTCGATCAACTGATCGCCGACCGGGCGCTTCCACAGCACCTCGTCACCCACCTGGGCGCCCAGCAAGGCGCGGCCCAGGGGCGAACCCCAATTGATCAGGCCCGCGTTGGCGTCGGCCTGGTCTTCGCCGACCAACTGGATGCGCTGCTGCTCGTCCTGCTCATTGGCGAAGGTCACCCAACTGCCGATTTGCACCTTGTCGGTGGACGTGGCCGGCGGCACAACCTGGGCGCTTTGCACGCGCTGGTTGAAGTAGCGTAAATCCCGCTCCAGGTCGGCCTGGCGTTGCTTGTCTGCCTGCTCGCCTTTAGTGGATTCGGTGCTGTATTCCAGTTGCAACTGCGTAACCTTGGCTTGCAGTTGCGCCAGCCCTTGCGCAGTCAAACGGTTGGGCTGCGCGCTGACCTGACGCTCCACCGGCTGGTCGGCCTGGGCGGCGGCGTTGTCCTCATTTACAAAAGCTCGGCTCATGACATTCTCCTCCAATGGAGTTTGGGCCATGCTCACAGCCGGATCGTTCCCACGCTCTGCGTGGGAATGCAGCCTATGACGCTCCGCGTCATCATGACGTCATTGCGAGCGATATGCCTTGGCCGCATCACGGTCTTTCTCCTGCTGCCACTCGTGCTCGCGATCGTTCCTGCGGTTGTCCTGATACTCGCGCAATTCCTCGTTCTCACGCATGGCTTTGCACTGGCGAAAACCGTCCTCCCAGCCTTCGGCGTATTGCCGGTCTTTCAGATAGCGCGGCACGTTTTTGCGAAACTCCCCGGTGATCACCCCAGCGGCCTGGCGCCCGCTGCTGCAACCGTCGTCAAAGCCATCGGCGAAGGCGGGCGGATAACCCTTGGCCAGCAACTCTTGATGAGTGGTTTGGCAGCCCGCTAACCACAGCGCCGTACTCAGCACTACCGCATATCGCCACATGGCGTACTCCCTGGCCGATTTACGGCTGATAGGGAGAGTCTAGAAGGGGATTTGTAAGCTGTATGTGAAAGGCGTGTAAGAGGGATGTGCAGGATTTTTAGCCAAGCACACCACCAACTGTGGGAGGGGGCTTGCCCCCGATGGCGGTGTGTCAGCCGGCTTTGCAGTGACTGACACTCTGCTATCGGGGGCAAGCCCCCTCCCACAGTTTTATCCATAACTCCGGTGTGTCGGTGCAGCCTTTATTCGTAATAACCCACTGTCTTTTTTAGCTGCTCGGCGTATTCGTAAATCTCGTCAATGGATGAAATAGCGTGTCGGGTTTCATTCTTTTCTTCGTCGAATACCCCGAGGTACTTTTGGCTACGATTGAAGTGGAGTCGGCAAATGGGCTTACGGTTGTTGTCGTCCAGTAATATCCCAAAATAGCTTTGGGTGTCGCGTTGAACGATTCGTTTGGCATCGACAACTGAGCGCACGACTGCGCGGACGATGTGGTAACCCTCCAGCTCTTCAAGGGTTGTCAGGATTTTATCTTCTGCCTCGTTTTGTTCCTGTATGGCTGCATTCGTGCTGTTCGCGACAGACAATGACGTTAGTGTCGGCTGAATTGCACCACTCATAGCAGACTTAAGCCGCTCATTAATTTGATCATTCAAAAATTGAGCTAATGCTTTTCGTGTCAGTTCGAAAAATTGCTCACGTACTTTCTGCGTGATGACTCCTTCGTAAACACGGGACGCGAAGAACTTTACGAAGTCGTCTTCTGGTTTACTGACTTGGGCACCAATGAGCTTCTTGAGTTGGCTGACGTATTTCAACTCTCCCGCTGCGCTGATGATTGAGTCGACATCGAAGGCCGATTTGGTAAGTTTTATCAGCTCGGGTACGGAGTATTCATCAATGTCCAGCAGATCCAGCTCTAGAAATGGTTTTTCGTCCATTTTATTAGGGGCGTCCAGGTCTGTAAAAAATCTGTAGACCTGGCCGTTGGTAAGAATTGAGATTCTTGCGCTCGTGACGTGAAAGTACCGAAAGAGCTGCGACGCGTGATTAATGCTCAATGACTCGCCGATCTTTTTACATTCGATGAGTATCTGAACTTCGCCATCTTTCATGATTGCGTAGTCGATTTTTTCACCTTTTTTCGTCCCGACATCGCAGACAAATTCGGGGGTCACCTCCTGCGGGTCAAACACGTCATAACCCAACACGGTGTTGATAAAAGGCATTACAAAAGCATTTTTTGTAGCTTCTTCCGTCTGGATGGCGGCGCCTTGCAGGCGCACCTTTGATGCCAGACTGGTGAGTTTTTCAAGAAATTCCATATAAGCCTCTTACCCTATTCGGATCCGTGTATAGAAGTGATGGCAAATTGATTGCCATCCGATACTAGACACAAAACCTCACAAAGAGAATGAAGTGAGAGGCAGTTTGTTTCGACTGAAAAAAGCTAAAAAATCGTCTGAAATTTCCGGTCTATTTTTCAATGAGTTACGAGAGCGCTATGAATCAGTGCCTGCAGGCAAAAGGTTGATAATCCTGAGCAGATTAGATGGATGGATCAGGCTCGTGGTTTGCGAGCGTTGCCCAGCACAGCATATTCAGCCAATTCTTGCTGGATAAACGCCGTAATCATCGCGCGATATACCTGCTCAGTAACCTCAGGGTTGGCGCCGACTACCTGGGATAACCCCCGCACCTTGGCGATCACCTGTTCAACCCGTTGTGGCGCCTTGACGTCATCGGTGTCGTTTTTGAAGCGTGCGGCTTGGGAGACGTAGTGGCCGCGCTCGGCGATCAACGTGACAATTTGTTGGTCAAGGAGGTCGATGTTGTTGCGGACCTCTTCGAGGGTTGTGCAGCGAACGGCCATATTAAGTGGGCTCCTGATTATACGAGCAATGATAATAAACTGTGGGAGGGGGCTTGCCCCCGATGGCGGTGTGTCAGCCAGCTTTGCAGTGACTGACACTCTGCTATCGGGGGCAAGCCCCCTCCCACATTTGATTTCATCAGGCTTTAATTAGTAGTGGTACCACTTCACTTCGAGCATCACTTCATTGACCGGCGTCGACAGGTGGCTGTATTCGCGCTGGGCGCTCAGGCGCAGGCCGAGGTTGCGTGACAGTTCCCATTGCTGGTTGAGGCTGATGCTGCGCCGCACCTCGCCATTGGTGAAGAAATCGCCCTTGGCTTCCAGGCTCAGGTTGCCCAGCGGGTTCTTCCACAGCACGCCGGTGTTGAAGCCGGCGGCGGGGGAGATGGCTTCGCTGAAGTCATTGTTGTGTTCCACACGCACGGTGCCGAGGGCGAAGCCGAGCATGTCGTCCGAGAGTTGCCAGGTGCCGCCGGCGCCGCCGTTGACGTGGGCGACCAGGGTTTCGTCGTCGTGTTTGCCCGGCACCCGTTCCAGGCCGCCGGTGACTTGCCAGGACCACGGTTGCAACAAGGCGTTGCGCGGGGTCAGGGAGCGGATGGTGGCCAGGTCCAGTTGCTGCAATTGCCAGTGGTTGCCTTCGTACTGGCGCAGTTTCATCTGCAGGATCTCGATTTGTGCGCCCAGGGGGAAACCTTCGGCGTTGTCGTTGAGGTCGTGATAGGCCATGCGCAGGCCGTATTCGCCAAAGGCTTTGTCGCCGCGGGTGCCGATACCGGCCTGCCAAGTGCGCGACTCGTGGCCGTTTTCCGGCAAGCCGGGTGGGGTGATCTTCAAGTCGGGCGCCGGGTTCTGGTTGATCGCGCGCAGCAATTCGAAGCTGCGCTGGGAGCGTGCGGTGTCGCGTTCCAGGCCGTTGGCGCGGTAGCGGCCAAGGCGATAGGCAGCGTCCACCACCAGCGCCTGGCGCTCGCGCGGCAGTGCCTTGAAGGCGGGCTCCTGCAACTGTTTCTGGTCATCGCTGATCTTCAGTACCCATTGCTGCTCATCGCTGTCGAGCGGCTTGGCGCGTTCGAGCAGTTCGCGTTCACGGGACGGACGATAGTCGATCTTTTCCACCAGACCCGCGTCCTTTACCGCTTTGACGGTATCGGTCGGGATCGCAGTGAGCGGGAATTGCTCGGTCAGGCGCAGGCCGGGGCGCGCCACTTGCAGCAGTTCCAGCAGTCGATAGGAGCAGTTTTCATCGAAGAAGAAGTAGTCGAACTTGATCTGCTTGAGCTCCCACACGTGCTCGACCATGCGCTTGGTCTCGACTTCGGTGAGGTTCAGGCGGTATTCCCACAGGTCACGGTTTTCCAGGCTGCGGTATTCGGAGAGTTTTTCCTGATAGGGCACCAGGGCGAACAGGCCGGGGTAGCCGCCCATCAGGCCCTTCCAGGCATACAGAATGCTGTTGTCCGAGCCTTCGATATAGGCGCCGAAGTTGATTGCGTAGCTGAGCAGGGCGGTGTTGTTGCTCTGCACGTCGGCCTGGTCGATGCGCAGCAAGGTGTGGCCGAACATCGACGAGGGGCTGTTGAGGTACGCCGCCGGGAAAATCATCACCGCGCTGTGGGGCGCGACGTCCGAGAACCATTGTTTGAATTCTTTGCAGTCCACAGCCGGCAGGTCGGTCAGTTGCAACTGATCCTTGAGCCAGCGGGTGCGTGCGGGGTAGACGCATTGGGCATGTTTTTCGCCCAGGCTGGCAGGCGCGTAGAGCGCGTCCACAGTGGCCTTGAGTTCGGCGTCCGGATGATGCGCGCCGTCAGCGGCGAGAAAGAATTTCTTGTCGCTGACATAGCTGCGCCAGCCATTGATCTTGCCGGCCTCGTAATGCCCCAGCGAAAGCCAGAACGGATCATTGGCCAGTTGCTGCAAACGTTGATCGTCGAGGTGCGGGGCCGCGTGCAGCGGGGCGCAGGCGAAGAGAGCCAGGCAAGCGAGGCGTTTGAGCATGGGGGCTACTTAAGTCGGACTGAAAAAAAGACCCAAGGGGGACAGGTCGAAAAAACAAAACCCGCGCCTCGAAAGACGCGGGTGGGTCGAGCTTAAGCCTGGGTAGCGTATTTCGCCAGACGGGCATCGCTTTTCAGTACGGCAATGGTGTTGTTGTGCACGTCATCAGCAGTCACGTCAGCCTTGCTGAAGATCTGCTGGAAGTGCTCGTGGGTTACGGCCGCGAAGTGATCGCGATCTTCCGGAGCCACACCCAGTACCACCGCGTAGGTGGTCAGGGCTTCGCCGTTGCCTTTGGCCATGTCTTCGGACAGCTCGTTCATCATGCCATTCATGGCAATCCAGGACTTGCCGCCGTAGGTCAGGGCGCTGTTGGTGCTGCAACCGTTGGTGCCCGAGGTCATGCCGAAGGTGGCGTTACCCGAGGTGCCGTTGGTGGTGGAAGCGAGGAAATGAGCAGGAGTACCGCGCTGGCCTTCAAACAACATGTTGCCCCAACCGCAGTTCGGGCCACCTGGTGCTTCTGCCATTGCATTGAGGGAGACGACGGTGAAGAGAGTACCAAGAAGGATCCGTTTCATAGCTTTGTTCTCTTTGTGTGCAAACCAATGGACAAGGGTTCAGGCGCTTCGCAGCACCCTAGGGGCCAGTTATTAGTCCAACCCGCGCAGTTTGGAGTTTAGGCACGTTCCATGGGTTCCGTGAGTTTTTATAAAACATTCAGTCTTGAACGTTTTTTTTGTGCGGCACGCGCCGTGGCTATGCTTTCCCAACAGCGCGCCTTGCCAGAGCGCGCAACCGAGAGCCAGAATGCCCCCATCTGCCCCGCCTGATGTAAGGAAGCCCGATGCCTGATCCTGTTGCTGCCAGCTTGCGTCTAGCGCCCGAAGCGCTGACTCGCCCTTTCTCCGCTGAACAGTTCAGCTTCTCGACCACCAATGATTTGGAGCCCTTTCGCGGTGTGCTTGGCCAGGAACGTGCGGTTGAAGCCTTGCAGTTCGGTGTGGCCATGCCACGCCCCGGTTACAACGTGTTTGTCATGGGCGAGCCCGGTACCGGTCGCTTTTCATTCGTCAAACGTTACCTGAAGGCTGAAGGCAAACGCCTGCAAACCCCGTCGGACTGGGTCTATGTGAATAATTTCGACGAGCCGCGCGAACCGCGCGCGCTGGAATTGCCAGGCGGCGGTGCTGCAGCGTTTATCACCGATATCAACGCGCTGGTCGACAATCTGGTCGCGACTTTCCCGGCCGTGTTTGAACACCCGACGTACCAACAGCGCAAAAGCGCCATCGACCGTGCGTTCAACCAGCGTTATGACAAGGCCCTGGACGTGATCGAGCGCCTGGCCTTGGAAAAAGACGTGGCGCTGTACCGCGACAGCTCCAACATCGCCTTCACGCCGATGCTTGACGGCAAGGCGCTGGACGAAGCGGAGTTCTCGCAGTTGCCGGAAGCCGATCGCGAGCGCTTCCACACCGATATTTCCGAGCTGGAAGAACGCCTCAACGAAGAGTTGGCGAGCCTGCCGCAATGGAAGCGTGAGTCAAACAACCAACTGCGCCAGTTCAACGAAGAAACCATCACCCTGGCCCTGCAGCCGTTGCTTGCGCCGCTGTCGGAAAAGTACGCGGAAAACGCCGCCGTCTGCGGTTACCTGCAGGCCGTGCAGGTGTATCTGCTCAAAACCGTGGTCGAGCAATTGGTCGACGACGCCAAGACCGATGCCCAGGCGCGCAAGCTGCTCGAGGAGCAATACTGCCCGAGCCTGGTGGTGGGGCATTCGGTCAACGGCGGTGCGCCGGTGGTGTTTGAACCGCACCCGACCTACGACAACCTGTTCGGCCGTATCGAATACAGCACCGACCAGGGCGCGCTTTACACCACGTATCGCCAACTGCGTCCGGGGGCGTTGCACCGTGCCAACGGTGGCTTCCTGATTCTTGAAGCGGAAAAAATGCTCAGCGAGCCATTTGTATGGGATGCGCTCAAGCGTTCCCTGCAATCGCGCAAGCTGAAGATGGAGTCCCCGCTGGGCGAACTCGGCCGCCTGGCGACCGTGACCCTCAACCCGCAGATGATTCCGTTGCAGGTCAAGGTGATCATCATCGGGTCGCGCCAGTTGTACTACGCGTTGCAGGACGCCGATCCGGACTTCCAGGAAATGTTCCGGGTACTGGTGGACTTCGACGAAGACATCCCGATGGTCGACGAAAGCCTGGAGCAGTTCGCCCAGTTGCTCAAGACCCGCACCTCGGAAGAAGGCATGGCGCCGCTGACGTCGGATGCGGTGGCGCGGTTGGCGACTTACAGCGCACGCCTGGCTGAACATCAGGGCCGTTTGTCGGCGCGCATCGGCGACTTGTTCCAACTGGTCAGCGAGGCCGACTTCATTCGTCACCTGGCGGGCGATGAAATGACCGATGCCGGGCATATCGAGCGCGCGCTCAAGGCCAAGGCCACGCGCACCGGCCGTGTGTCGGCGCGGATTCTCGACGACATGCTCGCCGGGGTCATCCTGATCGACACCGCCGGCGCCGCCGTCGGCAAGTGCAACGGGCTGACGGTGCTGGAGGTGGGGGATTCGGCGTTTGGCGTACCGGCGCGGATTTCCGCCACGGTGTACCCGGGCGGCAGCGGGATTGTCGACATCGAACGTGAGGTTAACCTCGGCCAGCCGATTCACTCCAAGGGCGTGATGATCCTCACCGGTTACCTGGGCAGCCGTTACGCGCAGGAATTCCCGCTGGCGATCTCAGCCAGCATCGCACTGGAACAGTCCTACGGTTACGTGGACGGCGACAGTGCCTCCCTGGGCGAGGCCTGCACCTTGATCTCGGCGTTGTCGAAGACGCCGCTCAAGCAGTGCTTTGCCATCACCGGCTCGATCAACCAGTTTGGCGAAGTGCAGGCCGTGGGTGGGGTCAACGAGAAGATCGAAGGCTTCTTCCGCCTGTGCGAAGCGCGCGGGTTGACCGGTGAACAGGGCGCGATCATTCCCAAGGCCAACGTGGCCACGCTGATGCTCGATGAAAAGGTATTGCAGGCCGTGCGCGCCGGGCAATTCCATATCTATGCGGTGCGTCAGGCGGATGAGGCGTTGAGCCTGTTGGTGGGCGAGGATGCCGGTGAGCCGGATGCGGAAGGGCAGTTTCCGGAAGGCACGGTCAATGCGCGGGTGGTGGAGCGCTTAAGGGCAATTGCCGAGATGATCAGCGAGGAAGACTTGAAGGAGGCAGAGAAAGAGCTGGCGCAGCAGGCTTTAGCGGAGGCCAAACCGACCTGATCCCTGAAGCTTGATGGGATCAAAAATGTGGGAGGGGGCTTGCTCCCGATAGCCATAGGTATCTACACAACTCTGTAGCGCCCAACCGTAACCACGATGCGAAGCGAGCCGCTTTTGATCTTGATCTCAGGCGCCCCGTTAAACCACGCTGGCCGAACGCAGGCTTGAATCCGTGGGCAACCCGGCAGGACGCCGGGTTAGCCGCCCCGCGCCATGGATGGCGCGTGGCGGCGGCCCACGGATTCAAGCCGGAGAGAGGGCACACCGAGCCTAAGCGAGGTGCCGAGTGGTGGGGCAAGAGCGTTTTGCTTACTTTTGCGCTTTTCAAAAGTGAGCCGCCGTCAGGGCGGAACCCTAAGTGGCCGTTACCGCAGAAACGGATATGTACTCGATCTGATACAACATCCTGGTCGGCCCAGAGGCCGCCATCGGGGGCAAGCCCCCTCCCACAGTTTGATCTGTTTTTGTCATTAAATTGACAGGTGCCTGGAGAGAATGTCCGTTGGTCCCTACGAGCTTGGTTTGTCGCGGTTTTCTTCTATTCTCAATATCAGGGATATCCGCAGGAGTCGCAGGATAGAAACAGCCTCGCCTTTGCGCTGGGGCTGAACACCGATCTACCGAGGGTCGCCGCCATGCCGCGCAACCTTTGCCTTACCCGCCAGTGCCTGGGCCTGGCAACTCGTATCGAATGCTCCATTCGCCCCCTTGCCGGGGAGAATGGGCTGTGGACGTTGTTATTTGCCGCCGGCATGTCGGGCGAACAGCCGTCTACGGTCAAGTCTCAAGGCCCGTTTCACGGGCCGTTCGTGGCGGAAACCATGTTGGGTTCCATTGTCGACAGCCTGACCCTGCACGGTTACGAGCAGTTGGACGAGCCGCAGATCTGGTGCCTGCACCTGCAAGCCCATCTGCGCCAACTCAACGGCGGCCAGGAGCGATTGGCCCTGTAATTCCGGGCTATTTGCTTTCCGGTTTGTCCAGCTTGACCTCAAAGCCATATTGCACGGTGTTGAGGTCGGTGCGCTGGTAGCTTTCCAGGGTGGTCGGCTGGCCGTAGAAATAATGCACATCAAACAACGCCGTACCGTATTCCTCGGCGCGGTGGCTCACGCCGAGAATTTCCTTGAGGTAGTTGCCGCTCGCGTCCCTGGCGTAGAAACGCCAGCTGTCGGCGGGAAACGCTTGCTGGTCGACGATCAGCGCGTTGTCCTTGAGCGACAGACCCTTGGGCAGTTTTCCGACGTCAATCGAGGCCTTTTCGATGGTGGCGAGAAACAAGGGTACCGAGCCGACCACAAACGCCGGGGTTTCCGGGAACAGGTTGAGGTCATAGGTCAGCGTACCGCTGGCCGCGTTCAGCTCGTAGGCCTCGGTCGGCAACTCGATGGGTTCGCCGCGCTCGCCCTTATCGTCTGCGGTGAAAAAGGTGATCGGTGCGGCGCTATTATTGCGCTCGGCGCCGACCAAGTCGTCATTGAAGGTGAAAGGGTGATCGAACACGATTTTCGCGGCACTGGCGTCTTCGGTCGATTGGCTGATGGTGACGCTGTTTTTCAACTGATCTTCAGTCATTGACGCGTCTTTGAGCCAGCTGGCGGCGGCGTCGTCATACACCGTGACCGGCATCGGCAAGGGCTGCACGCTCTGTTGCAGGCTGTTTTTGTCGAAGCGCATCACCGGCAGGTCCAGCGCCTTGCGAGTCACCGTGGCCTTGGAAAAATCCAGTACGTTGACCTGCAGGGTATCGATCACACCGTTGAAGTACACCTTGGCGTAATGGCTGGTCTGGGTGCGTTCGAAGGCTTTTTGCGCGTCGGTGAGCTGTTTATCCAGCGCTTCAGACCAGGCCTTCTGCTGTTGCAGCTGCGCCAGCTGCTTCTCATAGAACGCCACTTGTGCAGCGCTTTCGTTGATTGAACCTGAGCGGGTGAGAAATTGCCCGGTGCTGTCCCGGGCCTGTACCAGCAGCGGGTTGGGCGAGTCGTCGCCCAGCTCGGTGGCCAGCGGCTCGCTGTTGGTCAGTTCGATTTCGGCGTAATTCTTGCCCAGCGACAGCAGCTTGAGGCTGATATTGCCCTCGGTGCGTGAATGGCCGACGTCGTTTTTTGACAGGTCAAAGGTCAGCACCCTGCCCGGCGCGGCGACCTCAATCGTGCCTTTAAGGCTGACGGGCTGCGGCTGGCTCTTGTTTTCCGTCTCGATGCCCTCGATGAACGGGTAGGTCACCGTCAGGTCGTCGGGGTTGGTCAGGTTGGAGCTGCTGGGACTGAGCTGGATGCCGGGGTCGGTCTCCGACCACTCCGGCTGGAAGGGAATGACTTTGTTGTTGCTCAAGGTTACCGACTCCCACTCCAGGCCATGGGGGAAGGGGAATTGCTCGGGAGCGTTGAACGTGAACGGGAAGACCGGCTGCAAATCCGTCAGGTAGTCGGAATGCGAAGCCCTGCGCAGGACGAACAGGCCGTTGATATAGGTGTCCACCAAGGCCTGGGGGCTGGGGTAATGCTTGAGCAAGACCAGGCTGTCTTCGCCGTATTCGGCCTCGATGGGCTTGGTGTCGAGCTTGATCCGCGCACGTTCCAGCAACAGCAGCGAACCACCCAGGTCGGCGATGACGTCGCGCAGCTTGGGGTCCTGGATGCTGTCCAGGGACTGTTCGAACGTGGTGGTTTTTTCTTCGAGGGTGGCCTGCTTCTGCTCTTCTTTGGGAGAGCAGCCGCTGGTCATCAGCAACGCCGCGCACAGGCCTAGACTGGCCAAAGGGGATCGCACATCCATTATCTGAGTTTTCCTGTCCGACATCATCGAGCCGAGTGAATGGTCTCGACACTAGCAGAAAAATCCTCTTACAGATGCCACTTGGCGCAGTTTTCTCGCGGTGACAGGCGCCGGGTAGCCACTGGTATACTCGGCGCCATTTTTAGCCAAGCTGTGTGGGATTCAATGGAACGCTTTATCGAAAACACGATGTATGCCGCGCGCTGGCTGCTGGCGCCGATCTATCTGGGTTTATCCCTGGGGTTGCTGATCCTGGCGATCAAGTTTTTCCAGGAAATCATTCACGTGATTCCGAATATTTTTTCCTTGCTGGAATCGGAAGTGATCCTGCTGCTGCTGTCGCTGATCGACATGGCTCTGGTCGGTGGTCTGCTGGTGATGGTGATGATTTCCGGCTACGAGAACTTCGTCTCGCAGCTGGATATCGATGAAAACAAGGAAAAGCTCAACTGGCTGGGCACCATGGACTCTTCGTCGCTGAAGATGAAAGTGGCGGCCTCCATCGTGGCGATTTCCTCCATCCACCTGCTGCGCATCTTCATGGACGCCAAGAACGTCGATCCGCAGCACCTGATGTGGTACGTGATCATCCATATGACCTTCGTGGTCTCGGCGTTTGCCATGGGTTACCTGGACAAGCTGACCAAGCACTGATGACGCGCGCCGGCCTTACTGCTCGACGAAGTAGTAGGGCTGGCGGTTGATCTTCATTTGCTTGACCACGGTGACTTTCTGACTGAGCCGGTCGGTCTGATCCAGCAGCGCGACGTTGCCGGGTTTGGCGCTGAGAAAGGCGTGCAATTGGGCCTCGGTCTGCAGAATCGGCAAATAGGCCTGCAGATAGAACACACTGGCGCCGGCGATTCGTTCATTGGGTTGGAACAGCGCCACCTCTTTACCTTCGTCCTGCAGTGTCTGCACCTGACTGATCACCGGCACGAATGACTGGCGCACATCGGCTTTGGGTGCGAACCAGAAGGCGGCGCTGAGGTAGCAGGCGATGGCGAGGGTGAATACACCGCCGATGATCTGTCGGTGGTAGCGGTAGAGTGCCGGTTTGTGTTGTTTGACCCACTCCAGCAGCACCCGCGCGTATTCCGCCGCCAGTACGGCGGCGGCCGGAGTCAATGCCATCAAATAGACGGTGCGTTTGCTCGAGGCCAGGGTCAGCAGGGTGAACTGCGCCACCAGCCACACGCTGAAAAACAGGCGGTAGCGGTTGCGCACCAGGCTTTTGCGAAAGTGCCACAGGCCCAGGTACACCAGGATGTTCCATGGCAGGAAGGCCTCAGGCAGTTTAACGAGGTAGTAATAGAACGGCTCGTAATGCCCGGCTTCCACAAACGAGCCGCTGAAGCGCCCGACACTGTTGGTCCACAGCACGTCACCGACAGCCTGCATACCGCCGCGCTGAAACAGAAACCCCAGCCAGATCAGCAGCGGCACCAACGCCAACAGCGTGAACAGCGCCGGCTTGAGCCAGTCGCCGATACGCAGGCGCTTATCCATCAGGCTGGTGCACGCCAGGTAGACAAAAATCACAATCCCCGGCATCGCCAGGCCCAGCACACCTTTGCTCAGCGTGGCGATGACCATCCCCGCCGTGAACAGTGCCCACGCCCAGGCGCTGGAACCCTGGCGCTCGGACTCGGGGCGCATTGCCTGATAGAACCCCAACAACGCTGCAGTCACGCCCAGGGCGAGCAACGAATCCTCACCCACTCCTCGCACATTGCCCCAATAGCTGGCCATGGTCGCCAGGATCAACGCGGCGCTGAATGCCAGCGTTTTGGGCCGCCCGAACCGGCGCAACATCCCGTAAAGCAGCATCACGCTGAACAACCCGGCAAACGCCGACGCCAGGCGCACGGCCCCAGTGCTCGCGCCAAACAGACGAATCGCCCCGGCGTCCAGCCAAAGACTCAGTGGCGGTTTCTCCAGGAAAGGCTCACGAAACAGACGCGGCACCACCCAGTCATTGTCCAGGTGCATGGCCATGGCAATCCCAGAGACGCGCGCCTCGGTGGAGCCTTGCAGTTCATGGTTGCCAAGGGCGAAGAAAAACAGCAAGCCAACGAGCAGGAGCAGCAGGGGAACGGGACGCGTCATTGAGTGGCTACCGGGCAGGGGACCGCTCGGGGGAGCGGGCATGGCTGCCGGCTAGTATAGGGAAGGGTTTCTTAACGGTTCGTGAACGAGTGTAGGGTTTTTGTGTGGTCAGGTGAGAGGCTTTGGGGAGGAAGGTTATGATCCAACAGGAAGTTCAAGCCGCATTCCTTTGCTCGAACTCCACAGCTGCCTTTACCGCAACGGTCGGGATCTCATAGAGCATGGCGACGCGCCTGGTATCACGTCCTTCTGCCTCATAGGCACTGAAGATGGCGGCGGTATCGACGCCGGTCGCTGCCAGTACGGGCTTACCAAAATTTCTGGCAGGGTCCAGCACTACCGCTTTGCTATGTTTGACCGGGTACCAGCGTTGCGCCGAACCCTTGCCGGAGTAATCGATCCCTTCATACAGCGAAGGTTTAATGATTTGTTTGAACGCGTATTGTTTTTTGAGCAGGTCCAGCAGTGTCTCGTCACCCGTTTCATCCAGAACAGTGGCGAAAATGCTACGACCGTCTGTTTGGAACCGTTTGCAGGTGAACGGATAGGGCTGACCGAACAGCTCGCTAGCCTGGCGTGACGCATTGCGGATGGCCTGCAAGCTCAGCCCGTGCTGGCGAAATGCATGTACGAAGCGAATTTCGAGCAGGTCATGGAAACCAAGAATGCAATCGTCCAAGTTTGACAGTTCCGATTGCCAGAGCCCGGCATGCTGAACGCCATTAGAGCTGTAGCCGAACAGCCAACGACGTATATCTGCGGTAGGGATGCCGGTGTATAGCGACGCCTCGCCAGGCGTGTAGAGGCCCACCCCTACAAGGGGGCTTGGCGAAACAGTCGTTTGCATGGATGGCCTCCTTGTCGTTGAGTTGAGTGGTGAAGTCTGGGGGCTCAGGTGTTCTCGTTCAACCTTGGGCAGACGAGCTGTGATCTGAAGCGTATCCGTACAATTCATTCCACGCCAGTTCACCTGATGCACGCCAACTTGTAGGAGCTTTCCGGTGCTTACTCAAAGGCAAGTCGGCTTGATCGGCGTTCTGTTCCTACGCGCTAATCCGCGCCGTTAGCAGCAAATAATCTCTTGGCCTGCGCAAAGCACTTCTCTGCAATGGCCGAGCGCGGTTCGGTCTTGCGCATCACCATGCCCAGTGGCGCGAGCACGCTGGCGTCCGGCAGGTTGATGAAGGCTAGGTTTTCGATCGGGCTTTCCAGGCCGCTGTCCAGCGGCATGATTGCGCAGCAGAAGCCTTCGTGGATCGCCTGGAACAGTTGATAGGTTGAGTCGCTTTCGAGCATGGGCTGGGGGGCGAGGCCGCGGCTGCGGAAGCTCAGGTCAATGGACTTTCGATAGTGCATGCCCGTGCTGATCATCCCCAGGGGCAATTGCGCGGCGTCCTCCCAGCTCATTTCGCTGCCTTCGAAGTGGAAGTGACGGGTGTCGTACAGCAGGCCGACACGGGTCTCGCCCAGCTCGAAAAAATCCAGGTAGTTGGCGTTAACGTGGTCCAGGTAACACACACCCAGATCCAGTTGATTGGTGCCCAGCGCTTCGATGATGTTGTCCGAACTCATCGACGTCAGGCTGAACTTGAGCTCGGGAAAGGTGTGGGACAGGCTCTGGATATAGCTGATCGGGTTGAACCCGCTGAGCGGCACCAGGCCCAGGCGCAAGTTACCCACCAACTGACCGCGACACGCGGCCGCCTCGGCGAACAACCCGTCATGGGCGGCGAGCAAGGTCCTGGCCCACGCCAGCACACGCTCACCGGCCTCGGTAAAACCTTCGAAACGCTGGCCCCGGGTGACCAACTCCAGGCCCAACTCCTCCTCCAGATTGCGCAGGCGCATCGACAACGTCGGCTGGGTGATATGGCAGCGCGCAGCCGCCTGGCCGAAGTGACGGGTCTGCTCCAGCGCAATCAGGAATTTGAGTTGTTTTATGTCCATCAAGGTGCCTGCCAGGGAAGAAGTGAAAGGTCTGTCAGAGTGGAATCACCGATTCCTCAGAACTGGCCAACGCACTCGATAACCGGCCGCCAGACAATGCTGGATAGCCCGATCAGCCTTGACGATTAGACAGGCATTTTTCAGTTCAGTACACAGTCGATGGCTTGAAGGACGGGCAGCAGCCCTGCCGTGCGCAGGATGGCATGGGGTTGAAACCGGGTCGATCAGCCGCCCGTCATGTTCATGAAGCGCACCACCTGCACCTCATCGTCGAGGGTGAAGTTGTGTCGATACGGCTTGAGTTTCATCGACTCGACAATCGCACGCTCCAGGCGTTTCGGTTCGCCCGGATAGCGCCGCAGCACCGCCTTGAGGTCGACCGAATGCTCGTTGCCCAGGCACAGCAGCAGCCGGCCTTCCACCGTCAGGCGCACACGGTTGCAGGTCGCGCAGAAGTTGTGACTGTGGGGCGAAATAAAGCCCAGGCGAATATGCGGCGCCTCGGCCAGACGCCAGTAACGCGAAGGCCCCTGGGTCGATTCCGCAGAGTCGATCAGCGTGTAACGTTCGGCGATACGCTCGCGCACCTGCGCACTGGAATAAAACGCCTCGGCACGGCTGTGTTCGCTGATCACCCCCAGTGGCATTTCTTCGATAAAGGATATATCCAGACCACGGTCAATGGCGAAGGCCACCAGGTCGTTGACCTCATGGTCGTTGCGACCTTTCATCACCACGCAATTGAGCTTGGTGTGCTCAAACCCCGCAGCATTCGCGGCATCGATACCGGCGATCACCTTGGCCAAGTCACCGGTGCGCGTCAGTTCACGAAAGCGCGTGGGGTCCAGGCTGTCGAGGCTGATATTCAAGCGCTTGAGCCCCGCATCGAACAACGGAGCGGCCAGCTTGCCCAGTTGCGAACCGTTGGTGGTCATGCACAACTCGCGCAGACCGGGGAGCGCGGCGATGCGTCGGCACAGCTCCACCACGCCCTGACGAACCAAGGGCTCGCCGCCGGTCAGACGGATCTTGCGCGTGCCCAGCGCGACGAAACTGTGTGCCAGTTGATACAGCTCTTCCAGCGACAGAATCTGCTGGCGCGGCAGGAACTCCATGTCCTCGGCCATGCAATACACACAGCGGAAATCGCAACGGTCAGTGACGGACATCCTGAGGTAGTCGACCCGGCGCGAAAAGCTATCCATCAGGATTTGATCGGTCATGAGAAACCTCGGCGGCGGCGTCGGGCGCATAACCCTGGCGCTTTAATGGGCGCGTTATCTACGCGAGGCTAAAGTTGTTTTGAGCGTACGTCTAATCAGTATTAGCAACTGGGTGATCGACGGGGTCTATGGGTTGTGGCTGATGGTTTTGTAGGGGGGCGCGGTAGTGGGTGATGAAGGGCTTGGTCAGTCAAGGTTCGATTCCGTCCTGCGACGAGGGCGCCTCGCTCGCCGCAGGTACGGAGTGATCGTGCGGTCGGTTTCTATGGGGTCTCGCCAGGTGTCTGCTTAGTGAATACCTGAGTTTCCAGCATCCGCTCCAGCAACAACTCACTCAGCACGACCAGTTGCTGAGCCGCCAGCAGCTTGTGGCGGTGTGAGCCTTCCAGTTCAAAGGCCAGATCGGTGGTCATGACGTTCAGGGAGGCGAGGGTTTCACTGGCTTGGACCAGCAGGGTTTCGGCGGGGATGCCGGGGGAGAGGGTGAACAGGGTTGTTGGGGGATTGGGGGTGATCTTTTTCATGACTGAAACTCCTTGATTAGTGGAGTCG
Source organism: Pseudomonas sp. 34 E 7 (assembly GCF_900005715.1). Lineage (NCBI taxonomy): Bacteria > Pseudomonadati > Pseudomonadota > Gammaproteobacteria > Pseudomonadales > Pseudomonadaceae > Pseudomonas > Pseudomonas sp. 34 E 7. Next base: position 112,435 of record NZ_CVTX01000188.1, on the reverse strand, counting down.
CCAGACATCGCTGCTAAACGAAAAGGGTGGCGACTGTACGCGGGTTAGCAGACCAGGAATCAAGGAACCCAGCGCACCCGAAGGTGCCCCACGCACAGCCGCCATAACGCAATCCAGCGGATGCTGAAAGCATCGCTTGAATGGAGGGTGGCATTGCAGGCCTTGATATTAACCGAGCTGCTAAACCCGGTCGCTGATTTTGCAGCGACTGGGGGAGGTTAGCGGGGTGGGGGATGAAGGGGGAGTTCATGGATGGCGCGAGTTTTTGTGGGAGAATTCTGAAGGTTTGCCAGTTGAGCTTTTGAGCCCCAGAAGCAACAAAACCCGTATTAGGCGGGTTTTGTTGATGCTTCGAATTGGTGGGCCGGGGTAATTTGAAACCGGTCGGTATCTATCTGTTTTTACTGGTAAATAATTTTTTGCTCAACTTGCTTGGAATACCAGTTGGAACGCTGCGTGGCCTGGATTCCGATGGACGGTGATCTTTGAGCTCAGCCAAGCGACTCATCAAAGTAGTCGCTGTCGAGCCTTGGCACCTTGTAAAGCTGCGAGCTGACTCCGACCTCGTGATCCAACATTAGATTGACCAAGCGTTTACCGTCGACCAGTACAAGCCCTTCGACCGAGCGCGCGAAGTCAACGGCCTGGGCGGTGAAGCCGGAAGTGGTGATGAATACACCGCGTTTAGCTTTCTGCCCTGCCAGGGCGCCATAAAACGCTTGCAGGTCGGGGCGGCCGACGGTGCTCTGCCAGCGTTTGGCCTGCACGTAGACCTTTTCCAGGCCCAGTGCGTCCAGCGAGATCACGCCGTCAATGCCGCCGTCGCCACTACCACCGACTTGCTGCAGCGCCTGACGGTTCGCGCCGTAGCCGAGGCTGTGCAGGACGTCGAGCACGATGTGCTCGAAGCGCGTCGGGCTCGCTTGCAGCAGGCTGTCCAGTAGGTCGCCCGCAACGCTGGTACGCAGTTCGAGTATGGCTTGGTTCAGCCGTTCCTGCGGGCTGCTAGTGGCGAGGTCGGTCTGGGCAATCGGCGTTGACGTGTCGTTGCTTTCATCCAGCGAGGCGGCGTCCGGCGCTGTCTTCAGCTTCACGCTCATGAAGTTCACAGCTAGATGCTCGACCTGTTCTGGGCTCAACGGGGCCGGGTTGGCCTTGGCGAAGGCGCGGCCGGTGTCGGTCAGCTGCCAGTAGCCACGCTTGGCGCTGCTGGAATAGCCGGCGCGCTTGAGCCGATCATGTGCCCAGCCTGAACGGTTCTTGTAGGTGGCCTGGCCACTGGCGATGGTCTCCTGCCGCTGTGCCTCGCTTAGGCCTAGCGTGACGGCGGCCGCTTCGTGAGCCTCGCCCGCCGTGGCACCATCCGGATGGAAGGCGAGAAAACGTAGGATGGGCTCGATGAACTGGTCATAGGTTGGGACGGACATGGTTCGTTTTCTTCTGATGTGAGGCTTAGCTCAATTTGGCAGCCTGGCGACCGCGTTTGGCCTTGGGCATGGCGGCGCGTTGAGCCTTGATGCGCTCAAGCAGCACACTGGCCGGTTCGTCGTTCGGGTCTTGCGGCACCAGTTCGCCGCGGAAGGCTTTAGCCAGAATGCTCTGGGCCAAATGGTCGACGCGGCTTTTAGCCAAGACAACTTTCGCTTCCACTTGCTCGGCAAAGGCGAAGAGTTGTGCAGTCCGGTAGACTATTTCAGCCTGCTCTTCAATTGGGGGGCTTGGGATAAGACACTTTTTGATGTGCTCTGAGCCGACGTTGCCCTGACTCACTTGACCAGTTTCACCAGAGAAAAATTGCTCGCGAAACCCTGCAGTTTGCAGGCACAGCAACAAAAAACGGCCATCTACCTTGTCCCTCTGCGGCCGTAATTTACCTACCCTTTGATTTACAAGAATCCCGGCAGGAGCACTGCATGCATTGCCATAGTCTCTTTTGTATTTTGTGCCTGTCATCGATAGCAGGATGTCACCCTCTAAGGTCATAAAACGCTGGTATTCAGAGCCGACCTCATAGGAAACAAATGCTGGGGAGTTATCCAAGTCTACTTTTCCGTTTCTGACATTTCCAATCTTGGCGACCTGAATATCCCCAGTTTTTGAAAACCAATCACTTTTGAAGGCGAATCCGTTTTGAAAGTCAGCGAGCGAATCTAGGGGGACCTCGGGATAGGCGCTATGATCTAGCTGATCAGCAGAAGCTATCTTCAAGCGCCATTCTTCTGTTAATTGCCCGGAAACTGCAGCGGCGAGGACGGATTGGCGGAAGCGTTTGAGCAGCGCGGGGATGCCGTCGATACGGGCTTTCAGGGTATCGACCTGGGCCAGTAGTTCTTCGAGCTTGGCGGCGATGCGGGTTTGTTCTGCGAGCGGTGGAAGACCGATTTCATGTGCTTTTATGACCGCTTGCGAAATATTCGGCTGAGCTCCACCTTTACCTTTCTCAATGAAAGCCGCCTTTTCATTTTGAAGAAGCCTATACAGGTATTCTTTTCCAATAAGACCGTCGACTGGCACGCCAACGGCACAAGCTTGGTTGGTAGACGCATCGATGCCGAGGATGGCCGTTTTACCGATAGTTGCCCCATACATGGCGATGGCCACGGAACCTGCGGGGAAAATCTTCGCACTTGAGGATTTGATAGCTTCTTCTGTAATGCTTTCCTCAGTCGTCTTTATGTAACGGCTATTGAGTTCTCCGCTTTTTATCCATGGAATCTTTCCGCCGTAAAATTTTGGCTCGCTGCGAGACGGAGTTCCTCCTGCTCCCCAATCGGCAACGGTTCCTAAAGTTGTGCGTGCCCATCCACTTGGCAGCTCACTCATTGCCATTCTCCTCAACTATAGCCAAGCCCATCACCTCAGCCATCAACTGCTTCTGCGCCACCACTTCATCCCCCGCCCCCAGCGCCTTCATCAGCTCTTCCAGCTCACGCAGCGCCTCGGTCAATTCAGCCATCGCCTCACCGGCCAGTATTTCTGGAGCGGGCAGGTTGGCGGCATCCAGGCTGCTGTCGTCCTTTAGCCAACTGATATCCAGCGAGTCACTACGCTCGTTGCGGATGTAATCGCGGGTAAAGCTGCGGAAGCGGCTGGCTTCACCAATACCCTCGACGTTCTCCGCGCGAAGGCTTCCGCCGTTGAGATCATCGCCATAGGCCTCCTCAAACGGCTTGAGGTGGGCAGGGCCGAAGGGTGTACGCTTGCCAAAACTAGGCATATTGCTGCGCAGGTCATAGATCCACACGCGCTTAGTGCAACCTTCCTCCTGCCGCGGGTTTTCCACGGTGCCCTTCTGAAAGAACAGTACGTTGGTCTTCACCCCCTGTGCGTAGAAGATGCCAGTAGGCAGGCGCAGGATGGTGTGCAGGTTGCACTTGTCCATCAGGTCGCGGCGCACGTCAGTGCCGACCCCGGCCTCGAACAGCACGTTGTCCGGCAGCACCACGGCGGCGCGGCCGCCCGGCTTGAGGCCACGGTAGATGTGTTGGAGAAAGGCCAACTGCTTGTTACTGGTGCGGTAGGTGAGGTCATCACGAGTCGGGCCACCGCCACCCTTGGCCGTGCCGAATGGTGGGTTGGAGAGGATGACGTCGACCTTGGGTAAGTTGGCCCCGGTCTGACCTAGGGCGTTGCCCAAGTGCACCACGCCTTCTTCGTCGCCTTCCATGCCATGCAGCAGCGTGTTCATTAGCGCCAGACGGCGAGTGCCGGGCACCAGTTCTACGCCAACAAAGGCGCGATTGCGCTGGAATGCCTGGGCTTTGGCGTCGAGGTCGTAGTAATCGTCGGTTTGACTTTTGATATAGGCGTCAGCAGCGATCAAAAAGCCCGCAGTACCGGCGGCCGGGTCTTGTATGGTCTCGCCCGGCTGCGGCTTGATGCAGCGGATGATACTGTCGATCAGCGGCCGAGGGGTGAAGTACTGGCCGGCCCCGGATTTGGTCTCGCTGGCGTTTTTTTCCAACAGGCCTTCATAAAGATCACCGAGGCCGTCTTGGCGGGCGCTGAACCAGTCGATGCCGTCGAGGCTTTTGATCAACTGCTCGAGGTGGCGCGGTTCCTTGAGGCGAGTCTGAGCGTCGGCGTAGATGGCGGCGATCAGAGGGTCAGGGTTTTTGCCAAGGTCCAGCAGCATCTGCCGGTAGTGATCGAGCAGGTTAACGCCGGACTTGCCAGCCAGGTCTGGCCAGCGCGCGCCTTCGGGCAGCTTGTGGCCGAAGCTGTCGTTGTTCTGCACCTGTTCGTATTCCATCTTGATGAACAGCAGAAGCACGAGTTCGGTGACGTAGTCGCTGTAGTTGATGCCATCGTCGCGCAGGACGTCGCAGAGGTTCCAGAGTTTCTGGACGATATCGGAGTTGGTCATGGGGTACCTGTGGCGAAGTGTGTAAAGCGCCAGATTGCGCTGGCGCAAAGAAGTGGTTGTCTGGGCTCAGTCGTCTGAGGAATATTGTTCGGCTTTTAGCGCTCGGCCGGCCGCAGTCAGGCGATAGCGTTGCTTGCTGCTGTTGGGCTTGTCTGGAATGGTCATCTCGACCACGCCAAGCGCCAGCAGCGGAGCCAAAACCTGCTCGCGGAACTTGCTGCGGTTGCTGCGCCCGACGAAGGTCATTAGCTCTGGCGCAGTGTGATCGCCTGTCATCTTGCACAGCAGCGTTATCTGCTCTTGCTGCAAAGACAGGCGAGTTTCGGCTTGTTCTTCTTCGACAGCGGACTCAGTCCCTACTTGGTCCCTACTTGGTCCCGACTTAGTCCCGACTTGGTCCCCACTTGGGCCCGAAAGAGGCCCTTTTTCAACGGCGCGCTGAATCACCACCTTGAACTGATTACTCTGCCGGTCGTCCTCCAGCCGGATCATTGGCCAAGCATCGATAGCGCGCGGGATGCCGGTGCCCAAACCGCGATAGGGGAGAATGTGCACAGCATGTGAGGTGAGCGTCGGGTTACGACGGTTGGACAGGCCGAATCGAATTTTTTCGGTATCGAGCACGTCAGGCAGGTGCCCGGGGCTGATCAGTTCGATGCGATCGGCGAAGATCATGATCCGGATGGAGGCGCTGACAAAGTAGTCGCGGTGGATCAGGGCATTGACCAGCAGTTCTTCAAACACCTCCTCCGGCACTTCCAGCTGGCCGAGGGTATTGAAGCCCTGCTGGCGCTGCACGTGGTGTAGGTTGCGCTTTATGAAGGCAAGGCTGCGTCGGTACTGCTCCTGCAGATTGCCGTCGATATCTTCGCTGTCTAGATAGTGGCGGTCATGCAGAACCGTGCCCGGAAACGCCACGGCCTTGATATCGAACGCCGGGCACAGACGTTGTGGCGCCTGGCCGAAGAGCAGCAAACCGGCCAAATTGGGTGTGTCGCCACTGGCGAGGCCAAGATTTTCCAGGATGCGGGTGGTTTCCAAACCTGTCTGTTCGGGGCTCTGCCGAAAGCGTCTTTGGAAGTACTCGCCAAGCGCTTTGGCGTCGATATCCGCCACGCTGCTGCCCGCGACCGGTACCGCATCGGCGCACACCAGCCCGGCCTGCTGGAACAAACGCTGCAGTTCTTCACGGGCCGTGACCCGACGCTTGTCGGCGCCGTTCTTTACCCAGATGCGACCCTGGTTGTCGACATAGGGTTTATTCAGCCCTTGTTCGACTGTCACCACCATGACCAGCCCGTGCTCGGTCTGAAGGTTGCTGGACAGTGGGTTGATGGCTGGGCGGACATTCTGCGAGGCCGCATTGGAGAGCAACTGATTGAGCCGCGCAACGTCGGCGCTGCTCAACCCGCTAACCGTGCCGGAGTCGTCTACGCCAATCAGCAGATATCCACCGGATGTATTGGCGAACGCCACCAACTCGGCTGCCAAGGCATCGATATTGCTGAAATCGCGCTTGAATTGATGGCGACTGTCTTCACCACGGGCTAGGATCTGATGAAGCTCAGCAGGGGTCATGAGGCGTCTCTAGGTATCGCGGCCGATAAGTCGTATAGCAGGGGCATTATCCCTTATGAACGAGCACGCTGGCCAATCCGACGTTCCAGATCGGTTTCATCCCGTTTGTGCCCAAAGGTTGTCATTCAGGGCATCCAGCACCACGCCCAGGTTGCCGCCGAGCATTTTGTCCAGCCGAGTGCTGCCGCCATCGCTCTTGAACGCTTCACCAATCTGCTTCTTGTCAATAACGACCTCGTGAACCAGCTGCTTAGCCAGGCGGTCCAGCCACTTACGCTGAACTTGAGTCCAAGGCTGCAGGGTGTAAATCGTCTCCATCGCCTTGGTTACGCGCTGCTCGAATGGCAGCAAAGCCTCTCCGAGGGCAGCGCGGCGGATGAAGCCGACGATACTGGCAGCGATTTCCTGGTTCGTCTGGTTGCGCCAAGCGCTTTGCAGGTTCACCTCGCTGTAGCCATGCCCGTCGAGCAGTAGGCGCACTTCGCGCAGTTGTTCACGAGTCAGGTCTTGCGGGCGGTTGACCACTACACCGAGGGCCACCGACTGGTTCAACTGATTTTTGATGAAGTCGTTGAAGCTTTCCAGATAGTCCGCGGGCTTTTGGTAATCGCCGTAGTTCTGCTCACGCACCATCAGTTCGTCCGTGTGAGTGGAGATCACCGGGTAGTTCAGCGATCCCAGCAGGGCATTAACTGTGGCGAGCTGATTGAGCAGTTGGGCATGCTGTTGGATGAACTGGGCAGCTTGCTGTGGGCCGAGCTGGTGCAGGTGCTGATGCAGTTTGTCCGGGGCTACGCCCCAGGTGTTCTCCAGTTCGGCGAGCTTGGCCTTTAGGGTTGGCTTTTGCTCGGCCTTATGGCTGGCCTTGCGCAGAATACGCATGATCCGCTGGCTGAGCTGGTCCAGGACGTCGTGGGCATGGCTAGTGTCTGGCTGGTTACCAGGAGCATCGAGGCTGGCTGGGTTGGTTAGCTCGCTGACCAGCTGTTCGAGGCTGATGCTTGGGTCTTTCACTAGCGGCTTCATTGTATCTACTGGTTCGAGGGCAGCGTACAGGTCAACTGGGTCGTAGATCTTGAATACCGTCTTGCCGATTTCATCGCAGCGGCGAGTCGCGCGGCCCTTCATCTGTTCGTAGAGGATACGCGAACGCACCCGGCGCATGAACACCAAGTGGCAAATGCGCGGTACGTCGATACCGGTGGTCAACAGGTCGACCGTGATGGCAATGCTCGGGTAGCGCTCGTTCTTGTACTGGCGGATCAGTTGTTTGACCTTGTCACTTTGCCCGGTGATGATCTGTACAGCCGCCTGGTTGTAATCCTCGCCGTGAACGTCCTTGAAGGTTTCGTCGAGGAGGTTTTTGACCCGCTCGGCATGGGCCTGGTTAACGCAGAAGATCATCGTTTTTTCGTCGCCCGACGGGTCGAGTTCTTGTGCAAGTTGTTCGCAGATGACCTTGTCGAAGCCGGGCGTAATCACGCGGCGATTGAAGGACTCGATTTCGAAGTCGAGTTCGTCCTCAAGCTCGGCGACATCCACTTCGCCGGTGCTCGTATCGATGACGCTGACGCTCTCGCCCTTGGCAAAGTGGATGCCGTTTTGGCTCAGCAGGGTCTGGTAGCGGATGGGGGGTTCGTGATCGATCAGCCAGTCGTCAGCCACGGCCTCACGGTAGCTGTAGGTGTATATCGGAGCACCGAAGACTTCGCTGGTGTGCTTGGCTGGCGTAGCGGTGAGCCCGATGCGGCAGGCGTCGAAGTAGTCGAGCACGCGACGATACTGCGACAGATACTGGTTGAAGTCGCGCACTGCCAGCTCGCCTTCAGTCATTTCCTGATCGAGGGTGTAACCGCGGTGGGCTTCGTCGACGATGATGCAGTCGAAGGCATCGATGGGCGGCGGAGTGTCCGACTGGAAGATGCGCTTGACCATGGCCTGCACAGTGGCGACCTGGACCCGTGTTTCAGCTTCGGCAGCCATGTCGCCTAGTTCTTTGACGTCGTATATCTGCGCCAGCGTGTGGTTCTGTTCCAGCGTCGCCTCGTTGAAGGCTTCGATGGCCTGTTCCCCCAAGGCGCTGCGATCGACCAGGAAAAGAATACGGCGAAAGCGCTCGGCCTTCAGCAGGCGGTACATCAAGCCAATGATAGTGCGCGTTTTTCCGGTTCCTGTCGCCATGGCCAGCAGACAGTTGCGGCGATTGGCGGCTAGCGCCTGCTCGACGGCGCGGATGGCGTTTTCCTGATAGTCACGCAGTTTGAGATAGGCGAAGCCTTCCTGATGTAGCTTCGCCTCGGCGTCTTCACGGCTGCGCTTGAGCAGGTCGAGTAGGCCGCCCGGCGTGTGAAAGTCCTGCAGCGGCCGGCGCAGGTTGGCCGGGCTGCGCAAGTCGCGAAACCAAGTGCCGGACAGCTCGGCGAGCTGCTTAATGAAGGGACGGCCATTGCAGGCGAAGGAAAACGGGACCTTGAAGTAGCCCCCCTGGCCATCCGCCCAGCCCACGCTCTGCCCGGCCGGTTGCAGATCGCCGGTAACGATCAACTGGCGTGAATAGCGCTCTGCTTGGGGGATACGGTCCGCTATGTTGACGCGCTTGCGCTTGGCTTCGACGATAGCGACTGGGATTAGGCCGGCGAACAGCACGTAATCAGCGTTTTCTTTCGGCTTGCTGGTTGGCCATTCGGCAATGGCCTTGTTCTTGCCCTTCTCGGGCCGAGCGCCCTTGCTGTAGGTAAGATCGAGCGAATCGGCTTCCCAGCCGGCATCGTTTAACTGTTGATCGATGAGAATACGGGTGAGGTCTTCGTTGAGGTCAAACTGGCTGCTTGCCTGTTGAGTTTTGCGTGTGACCTGCTGGACGGCTTGGGGCTGATCTTCAAGCTGTTGCTGCAGTACTTTCAGTCGCGCCTCAAAATCGACTCGGGCCTTCGATAGTTCTGCCTCGCGTTCAAGGGCAATCTGCTCGTAGATGCGGGCTTCCTCGTTCATCTGCCCAACAAGACTGGCTTGCTCTTGCTTTTCTTGCACCAGTAACTCGGCTAATTGGTGGTTGCTCTCCAATTGCTGGCGACTGTCGCCCAGTTCTGCGCGAAGTTTTTCGATCTGCCCGTGCAGCTCACGCAGAGGCTCACTCGGATCGGCCGGAACCATGAAAGGCCCAGGCTTGAAGGTGCTACCGCCCGTGCCAAATGACTGGTGATACCAGATCGCCAAGGCGCGAGCGACCCTCAGCCCGTCCAACGCCTCACGATGCTGGGTGCGGAATTCGTGGGTAGCCTTATTGCCTTCGATGCGCAGCGTATGGAATAGGTTACGGATGTTGCCGTCGAGCTGGATTTCACGGCTCAGGCGGAACAGCAGGTCAGATTGGGACGTGGTGGCGTCGAACTCAATGCCCGCTCTTACCGCCAGATCCTGGGCGAGCGCTTCGCCCAACTGGCGCAGTTTGATCAGCGTCGTGTTGGGGTCACTGGAAAATACTCGCTCGGCCGCATTGGCAAGTTGGAAAAAAACCGGATCGTGTTCTTTGAAAAAGGCGAAGTTGCTGTTCTCTGCCATGTTCCATCCCTTGAGTTCGTCACCAGCCATCCCGAGAGTGGTGGCGCTATAAAGGCATAATGCCAGACGAAGCGGGGTGCGTGTATCACTGTGTGTCGTCGATCCAGCGTTATCAGCTATCGGTCCACCGAGTGGTGGCCGCTTCGGCGGGGCGGGGCGCCTGGTTTCATTTGGCATATTGCGCTGCACTTTGGGTCGATACCTTGCGCGAGCAGTGCGGGAGCTTCGACACCCTCTTTCGTGCATTCGCTAGTGACGGCTAGGCGAGGTCTCGAAGCCCATGTTTATGCGCTTTTTGAGCAATGGTTCGCGGCAGTTGAAAGTCGACAGCGCCGAGCCGTTGCTGCGTGCGCGGTGCTGCAAACCGTCGCCGTTGGTGAGGGCGTAATCCTTGGACTCCGGTTTGACTCCTTTGAATTGTCGGCCAGAGCGGCGGACGGCTGGAGCAGGCATGAGATCTATCTCAGGGCCGGTCTTGGTATTTCGAGATTAGTCACGGAGGGGATTGGATACTCGAATGGTCAGGATTCGGAGTATGCCAAAAAGCTCAGAAGTGCCGAAATTCTCGTATTTGCTGGGTCGCAGGCACAAAAAAAGACGTCCGTGGACGTCTTTAGATGTTGAAGTGGTGGAGCCGGGGGGATTAAATAGTCGTATATAACTATCTGTTTTAACTCACTTTATTAATTGGCGTCTGCGAAGGTGCTCCCATAAGTGCCCCCGCTAACGCATTTCCGATGAGCGGCTATTTAAGGAGTTGAACTGGCGTCCTTAATTTATCGGTTTTCGGCAAGACGAGAGCCCGTCAACCACCGAGGGAATGGTCTTAGTCGTGGGCTGCATGATATCGGGTATCTGGCGATCTGGTCGCCAGGTAGCTGTTAGGTGATCCTGTTGGGTTATTTAAGCGGTAACGCACCATGGGCTCATTTAGGGCGATCTGAGCTGAGGTGCGGTATGAGACACTCAATGGTTACCTGTCACAACTGTGGCAAAGCGATGGTTCCGAGAACGATATACAGCCGTAGTTTCTGGGGCTATTCGCCTTCGTCAAATCATTGTCCGTTTTGTCTGAGTGAAAACTGGCATGGCGGAGACCTAAGGTTAGGTGCTCGTCTATTTGCGTTGGCTGGCCTGGCGTCGGGTGTTCTGGCATGTATCCTGATGGGCGCTTTACTGTTCAAAGTTCAGTGGTGGCTTGGCGTTGAGGGGCGGTGGCCTCTATTGACCCTCGGAACCTGCGCTGTGTCGGTTGGTGGGGGATATCGTTTTTACAACTGGTTCGTGGATTGCTGAAAGCAGGATTTTATCTTACATGGTAGGCAGCGGACGGCTACAACCAGCCACCCCGCGTCTTGGCAGCATTTACGTTGACAGGTTGAGTCCACAGCCAACAGGCGTCATACGATAACCTACCCGGAGATTCGATCGAAGGTAAGCGCGCTCGCTGTGTCGTTACTCAGCAAGCTAGAATGCCCGTGTGATGATGCTTTGGAGAAATGGCTTTGTTGATATTCGTACGAATGGCCGATGGTGACCCGACTTCGGTTCAGCTCATAGAGAGCAAAGTCAGGCTACGGGGGCGGCGTGAGTGGTTGTCCGTGCATCCCAAGATCCGCGTTTGCCGATTTTCTGATGGGCGTGTGGATATCAATATCGCTGATGATATCGACTCCACAACTGAAGAAATAGTTGAGCAGTTTCTGGCACATCTGGCCGATGAGGAAATTCAACAGAGTGGCGGCATCGAGTATACAGATGATGAAGCCGTTCAGTCTGATGAGTTTGTTTACCCCTATGACCCCGAAAGTATTCGTATTGATACCAAACCGTTCAATATAAGTTTGGTTCATGAGATGATAGAAGAAGGCGACATAAACTTGTCGCCAGACTTTCAACGAAAGTTTGTCTGGACAGATATTGGAGCACGATCTCGCTTGATCGAGTCGATAATGTTACGAATTCCGTTGCCGGTTTTTTATATGGCCCAAGATCGTAATGGGGTTTTGCAGGTGGTTGATGGGCTGCAAAGATTGACTGTTATTCAGCAGTTTTTAAATAATGAGCTGCGACTTAAAGATCTTGAGTATCTAAAAAACGAAGAGGGTAAGTATTTCAGGCACGAAGATCCCAATATGTGTATTGATCAGCGTTATCGTAAGCGAGTAATGCAGACTCAGATTTTAGTTAATATCATCGATCCGCAGACACCTGTGGATGTTAAATTTGATATATTCAAACGTATCAATCAGGGGGGGAGGCCTTTAAATGCGCAGGAAATCAGAAATTGCATGTCTTCTCCTGGAACGCGAAATTTAATCCAGGAACTTTGTGGTTCTGATGAGTTTTTAGAGGCGACTTGCCATAGTATAGGAAGCGTGAGAATGCAAGACCAAGAATTGGTTCTGCGCTTTCTTGCATTTCGCTTAACAGAATATAACTATCTTGAAGAATATTCTGGAAGTATGGATCGATTTCTCGATAAAGCAATTGACACCTTGAATGAAGCTTCCGAGGATACTCTTGAAGCTCTCAGGGAGAGCTTTATAAGCGCAATGATTAACGCAACTCATTTGTTTGGTAGCTATGCATTCAGGAAGTGCCTGCCAGAGCATTTAGAACCTGATGCCAGGCGGCGATTAATTAATAGCTCTCTGTTTACGACATGGTCACTAACTCTTGCAAATTATAGTACGGATGAGGTGCTGAATGTTCCGGACGGAATGTTTGCGTATTATCTTGCCGAGGAGCTTGAAAGTGACTCAGATCTTTTTGATTCTGTGACATCGGGTACAAATGATCGCAGGAGAATTTTTTACGCGCTCAGCGTTTTTGAAACCATGTGTAAGGAGCACATATGATCGGTAGCTTGGGAGTAAAAAACTTTAAATGCTTTAAATCTGTCGAAATACCTTTCAAGCCTATCACGGTAGTTTGCGGCGGCAATGGCGTTGGTAAATCCAGCATGATTCAGACGCTTCTCTTGATGAGGCAAGCCGCCGATCAACTGCGCAAGCTAGACGACGCTGGCGTCTTAGCAGAAGAGTCAGACGTAGAGTTTCCGATAAAGCTAAATGGTCCGTATCATTTGGCGCTTGGGAATAGCCTACGACTTACTAACGACGAATTAGAGTCTGCCGAGCTTGAAATTAAGATCAGCCCGGAAGTAAATGAGGCACCAGCAGTAGCGCTAAGATTTGTCTCGGATATAGTTAACGCAAAGGTCACAATTCAAGCACATTACCAAGGTGGTCGCTCTACCGAGATTTTCAACAAGACGGGGCTTTTGCCTATTTTTTCTGATCAGTTTCATTATCTCATTGCGGAGCGCAACGGTCCTCGTGATTTAAGTGATGTCTCGGATGAAAGTTATATTACTACCGGTCTAACTGGGGAACATACTGCTGATGCTATTGCTCGCGCAGAAGCGCAAAATCACGTAGTAGATGAAAAGTTGTGTGTTGTTAGCGGTTCAAATCTATTTAAGGTGCAACTGGAAGGTTGGATGAGGTTGCTGGTTCCAAATATTCAACTTGTCACTCACCCCTATCCAGAGATTAATCGTGTCCGGTTGAGCATTGAGAAGACAGGTACACCTGTGAACTCTCTTTCTCCAACCAGCACTGGATTTGGGATAAGTTATGTATTGCCGATAATAGTTAGCGGTCTGTTGTGTCCACCAGGCGCAATGCTCATCGTAGAAAACCCGGAGGCGCACCTGCATCCAGCCGCACAGTCTGCAGTAGGCCAGTTTTTGGCGGTAGTGGCAAGTACAGGAGTGCAGGTTGTCATCGAGACGCACTCCGAAAATGTGATCAATGGTGTTCGCCTTGCTGCCATAAACGATTTGATAAACTCCAATGATGTTGGCTTGATATTTTTTTCTTCCTTGGATGGTGATACGCAGCCGAAGATTGAGTCGATTCTGGTGGATGCGTTAGCGGAATTAAGCGCTTGGCCCCGCGGTTTCTTTGATCAGCAAGGAACTGACCTTGCAGCGCTAATGGCTGCACGGAGAGCTAAAAGAGCTTCTATGGAAGCAAATAAATGACTCGGCTTGTACACCACCAAACAGATAGATATCTCAGACTGGAAACACTCCAACAAGAAAAATTTGAAGAGCTTTCCGAGCGACTGATAAAGCTATACACAGATATAGTGGAGTCTGGAGAGGTTGTACGAAAGGAAGAGTCGCTTTACGAAGTGGAAATATTTCCAGGTGTTGCCCTTTGTGATTTGATTTACGGTGCCGCTGAAAGCCATCTCTCTCGTGACTGCCTCTTCGCATTCAGATCGATGATTGACCAATCTCCGATTCTTAATCATCAGAACCTTGCTGACGCGTCAATAATTGGAACAATTGGGCTAATTTCCAGTCGAGCGGAATGTGAACTAGAAAAAAAAGAGGATTGGGTGAATTTTGTTCGTCTGGATTTGACACGAAACGAAAAAGTAGTTGAAGATTTTTATGCGGATTTTTCAATAGCTTTTCCAAGGCTAAAATTCAGCAATAAGTTTCCTGGATGCATGAATACTTTTGACGGTGGGCATAGCGCTTACTCTGGAATTATCACACGCTGCCTTGCCTCTTTAAATGATAACTGGGGTGATGCGATAGGTGGTGATTTGCCTGCATTACTGAGAACATTCTCAACTCAAAGTCGATGCCCTACCACCTTGGAAGGTGATGGCGACCGTAAAGCTATTCTTACTTTTTCCTTCCCGTTGGGTTCAGAGCGTTTTGAGTCTGTATTGTGCGAGCCTCATATGAAGCTCGAAAGCTCCGACGCGCCGGGTGATACCGAATATTATTACCATAGGATTTACTTTTGCCCGCGTGGCCATAACAGTTTTGCTGACAAAGTTCTGGTCGGTCACGCAGGTAGACACCTTTGAACCGAGCCATAATGGTGCTGGAGCGTTCGCCCTCATTTAGATGATTTAGTTGTAAAAGGCGTCTTTTATTGTATGTACTTAAGTCGTTTTTCGGCATTTTGCTCTGGTGATTACATCTTATCAGTCGATATGTTTGGCAGTCCGTTGATGCTCACTATTAGCCGCTTTCCGCCCGTCAGAACGACGAAAGCCGGCCAATAGCTGCCATTTGTCTCCGGCAGCAATCGGCCCAGAGTGTGTAAAAACGCTTCGCCAAAATTGAAGTGTCCGCGTCTACGTTAAATCTGAAATTTATCGGCACGTCTGCAGATGTGGATTTCGCGTAGAAACGCGATTTCCAGTCCAGTTTTGAGCACCTGACGTGCTCAAAAACGTTTTTACACAGCCTCGGCCAAAAGCGGACGTAGGCAAGCGAAAGCTACCGACCAGGAGCTACTAACAATGATGGAGGCTTTTTGCCTAGAAAACCGAGGGTGCATACTCGCTTTCCGCTATATCGATGTTCATAGTTGAACCCGGAACCCACAACTGAAGTCCCGCTATTTCTAGGGCATCTCGACCTCGTCCTCCAGGTATCCGGCGGCGCTTTCAAACTATGTATGACCAGGCAAGAGTTAGACAGCTCTCAGATTCTTCGTCCGCTAGATTAACGATGTCTTAGTTCTTCGTAGCGTGTGTGTGTACCGCGCAAGGTTGGGCAAGCCCAACGCCTGTTAATCGCGCGTGAATCGTATTGCTTGGTAGAGCGCAGGTCCGAGGCATGCTGCCACACCCCAGCGGTCGGCACTGCCACCTTCAGGCGTCTCGAAAGCTTTTCGGGGGCGTTGCGTCGATCCCGATCACTCGAATAATGTGACTGCGATCCAGTGTTTCCAATTCGAGAGCCCGTGCTTGTAAGAGCCTAATCAGTGCCTGGAAGTTAAGTTCCTTCTTGGTTGTCGGGTGTCGCCATTTCCTGTCCTTGCAGCACTATTACCAGAAAACCCGTAGTTGAGTTGTAGGTGCGCATGTACTGACCTACCTTGCCTAAGCAAGAGGATCATCACGAAGGGGTAGTTCTCAGGCAGGTTTCGCCTGCAATCAGTTGCTGGTAGAGACTCGTTGCAGCACACTCAGTCTACTGGCCCCACCTAAAGGAGATAAGGTTACATGAAGGATCAACCCAGCCCTATCCCCCTTGTTATCCTTGATGTTCAGGATGCCATTGATCGCCCGAATTGGGATGGCAAAAATAATCCTGAGTATGTAGCGGTGATCCAGCGCCTTCTCGACCACTGGCGATCAAACGGCTGGCCAGTTCTTCACGTGAAGCACGATGAACAGACTCCTACATCCAGCTATTACGTCCATGGCCCGTGGAATGGCATCAAGAAAGACGTTGCCCCGATAAAGGGAGAGACCATCATCATCAAACATGAAAATTGCGCCTTCATCGGCACCGAATTGGATGCCATTCTTAAAGGGATGCAGGTAAAGCGTTTGGTACTGACAGGCGTTGTAATTCATAACAGCATAGACGCCACTGTCCGTGCGGGAAAAGCACTCGGATACAGCATCATCATTCCCTCAGATGCCACGACAGCCGTGCCCGTCGTCGGGGCGCATGGAAAGTCCTGGGACGCCACAACCGTTCATGAACTGACCTTGGCAATACTCGGTGATGAGTATGCCGATGTCATGTCATCGGACGAAGTGGTCGCACAGCTCACCCTATGAAGTTATGTAGGCATCCACAGATGCGGCAGCAGTTGACCTACTTCACTCGCCCGCTGCGTCGGCAGCACAGCGCTTGCCTCAGTCCGTGGAAGCAACGTAAAAAATCAAATTTGACTACTAGAGTACGGACGCCATGCAATCACAGGTAATACACATTCCTCGGGTCACCGATAAGACCATCCTGAGTTTCTTTGGGAGAGTTTGTGCGCTAAGCGGTGTCGACACAGTCAAGATCAGCACCATCGGATTCGGAACCCTTGGTACGGAAGACCTGAGCAATCCAAGTGACGAGTTGAAGCAGCTTCTCTCCAAGAATTCTGCGCTTATATATTCAGCCGGAATAACGATTGAAGGCTTGTTCATCACTTACAGCAGAAACGGAGAAGATGGTAGCCCGAACAATGCGATATTCAGCAAAATCACTCTGTCGCATGACCCAAACTCTTACCAACATAAGCAACTGCCTGATATTGGCCTTATCTTGGAAGTGGTTGAGCTGATCAACAAAAAGCTCAAAGCGTTTAGCCCAAGTACTGAGCTGGGCAACCACGCTGCTCAAGCAAAGCTTGAAACACTTCATAACAGCACTCTTGAGCGGCTCGAACTGCTTAACGAAGAGCTGATCTCGAAAACACATGAATACCGCAGTGCCTTGGATCAGGAGTTTAGCGAGCACCGATCACGGCTAGACGCTGAGCATTCCTCCAAAGCCACGAAGTTGGAGGAGATCCACGCCCAGAAAATCGCCGAGATCGCCGACGAACGGGACAGCCTGCAGAAACAGAAGCAAGAGCTGGATGACAAGAGCAACACCCACGCCAGGCGAGAAATTCGGCGAGACATTCTTCGTGAGATAAAAGCACGCCAGAGCGTGTTTACCCTCACTGAAGGGACAAATAAACTGCGCAAACCTATTGCTGCAGGAATGTCCCTGCTGATCATATTTTTCGTCACCATGACAATCTCTACTACCTGGGAGCTTTATCGTCAGTTTCAGGCCCTTGATTCTCAACACCTAATCATTACAACTGTGAAACAGATAGCGTTCACGGCGGGCACAGTGGGTTCGATCCTATTCGCGATCCGCTGGATGAATCGCTGGTTCGAGCTGCACATGCACTCAGAGTTTTCGCTGAAGCAATTTGAATTGGATATGGAGAGAGCAAGCTGGTTAGTCGAAACCAATCTGGAATGGAAAGAGGTCAAAGGCTCTGGAATGCCAACCGAACTGTTGAAGTCTCTCTCTAAAAATCTTTTTGACACTCAGCAGGAGTCGGTCGAAAACCTTGTGCATCCAGCCGATCAGTTGGCCTCGGCACTGGTTGGGAGTGCATCTGCAATTCGGCTGCAAACTGGCGATTCGATGCTCGAAATCGATCCGAAAAAATTGGCGAAAACCAAACCTGTTCTTTCGAGCGCTGAAAAAAGCTGAACCTACTCGTAGGAAAACGATCGTGGCTGATGGGTTTGAAGATCTTCTAACAGAGGCTGGGTATCGCCTTATTGATCCAAACGGTAAGTGGCCGATAACTTGGGTCATCGGGGACAATTGGGTGGTCCTGAGCGAGTATTGGAAGTGGACAGTCGGCCCTGATGAGCCTGCTACCGAGGAACAAATTCGTGAGCTACTGGCACGTTCTGGCGGGACTTACGATTTGCAGGACTACTGATAGGAAATCTATGGATATCATCGCAATTCTGCAGCAGGCGTTGGACGCTTCTAACAAACTTCGTGATTTGGCCAAAAAAGTTGGCGACGCTGATTTCAAGATGATCGTCGCGGATCTGCACTCGGCTCTTGGGGACGCAAAGCTTGAATCTGGCGAACTCAAAATGAAGCTGGCTGCAGCTCAGGAACAGATCGTCCTTCTCCAAGCACAGGTCAAGCAGAAGGCTGTGGGGCAGCCTACATATACAAACGAAGGTGTCTACAGCTTTGAAGGTGAGACGGGACGATTTTGCACCTCCTGTTGGGACGTCGGCGAGCGGCGGGTGCGTCTTTCAAATGTGTCATCCGACTTTCATTTTGCAGGAAAGTGGATGTGCCCCAAATGTAATGCGTACTACGGTGCTGAAGACTAAGTCGATTGTTTAGGAAAGCGCGGCGGATCTGCCGCCTAGGTACACCAAAAGCCCAGCACTCGCGCTGGGCCGAGGCCTTAGAGCGATGCCCTTTTCGCGTCTACCTCTAGAGTTACCCTAGACGCTAATCCAGGCGTCACCACGGACGATCAGAACATGTTCAAGACGTTATTCGCAGCTACAGCCACTTTGTTACTCGTTGCGTGCGTGGCGACGCCTCAGGAACAACTGCTTATCACCACTGAGAAGCGGGAGTTCCTCTACGACTACGATGTGGCAGGGGCGAGCAAAGCACAGTTGTTCGCTCGTGCGAATGACTTCCTCGCAGTATCCTTTCAGAACAGCAAGCTCATCTCTCGGGTTGAGGACAAGGAACGAGGCGCGGTGATCGCTAAGGCCGTTTCGAGCTGGATGCTGAGCACGGATGGTTTGATTGTTACCGGCGTGCCTTGCTACTCGAACTACGACATATACTTCATCGCAAAGGATGGCCGGGCCCGGCTCCAACTCGAGCTGGTTGCTGGTGCACCCCATCCGTCCAGTTGCGGCTGGACCCTTCCCCCCAAGCGCGATTACCCGCAGATCGTTGATCAGTTCAACGATATCGACGCCAGCTTAGGAAAATCGCTCCGAGGAGAGGGGAAACTCGACAAGCTGAACGACTTTTAACGTCTCTCTAGACCAGGCCCGTGATAGGTGGTTAGAACCGGCGCCACTTATTTAAAGGAAAAAAGCATGAAACAGGCTAACGCGCAGATTTTCTCTCGAACACTTGCGGGGGGGCTGGTTCAGTTTCGTAATGCGGTGGATGGCAACAACCAGAATGGCGCGAACCTTTGCTATGTGACCGCCTTGGGGCTGATCACTGGTGCAACCCTCTGTGGTGGCCTGGAGCAGGCAAAAGGCAAAGAATTGCTGGCCACTCTGGATGAGACGCGGGCAGCTTTTGAGGCATCGTTTGGCGAAGCTCCCGGCTCCCCCGAGATCCATATCAACTGACAATGGAAAAGCGACCAGGATGGTCGCGGCATTTTGTCGGATAGTAGTTTGATGCGCTGGACCGGTACTTCACCGAAACTGCGCTGGACCAGATTCATTACTTCAGCGCTCAGCTTGATCCGGAGAAGCTGGGCGAGAGGATCGATGTGTACTTCGAGATGCGCAGTCGTGGCGCGCTTTCAGACGGCAAGGGCAATGCACTGCTAGAGCTCCGGATTGAGGCCAGGGACGTTTACAAAACCTTGCTCTATATGGGCGACCAGCCACGTGCCGAGCTGCAGGCCAGCCTTGGCGTTGGGGAGCTCACTACCCGGGGGCTGTTGAGCCAGATGGCGAAAGAGGGTTTGATCACCCTCGACGGACGCAAGCCGGTATCCCTGAACCTTTCGCGGCACTCAATCGAGTTCCTGTTCCCCTACCTTTGGTACGGGAGCTGGAGCACCTTTGGAATGCTAAGAAAAGTGCAGCTATCGGGCCGTGTTATGTCATGCACATGGGATTAGCGTCCGATTAAAGGAAATCGCGGTACCGCCCAAGCCCAGCCCATGCTGGGCTGGGGCCGTAAAGGGGGACGCACGTTGTGTACTCCAATTCAAGGAGAGAAATGTGAAGTACAGCATCGACTATCAGCAACTGCACGCAGGCCATCAGCGCCCTTCGGATGACGGAGATGTCGTCGGCGTAGAGTTTGAAAGTGAATCGGGTTTCGCTCTCATACCCAACGTTGGGGATTTCGTAAATGTCCCTGCCATGGAGGGGCATGTCAGCGTGAAAGATGTCGTTAAGACGCGTCTCTTCAGCTACACCCGCGTTGGAGAACAACTTTTCTGCGGCATCAATATCGTTGTTGAAGAACGTGACGACATAAACTGGGGCGTTCTGATCAAGGAGTGATTCGGCACGCCTTGCTTAGGCGGGGCCTGACGAGAGCCGATTCAGCGAGTCGGCTACCGACAGTCACAGTCACAATGGAAAACCCCGCTCAAGCCCAGCATCTGCTTGGCAGCGGCAGTAGAACCAACCCCCTCCGTATCTGCAAAGGAACCCCGTCGATGAGCAACGACCCGACTTCGCCAAATAGCTTCGAGCATTCCCGCCTGGCCGACCTGATCGCCATGCATCAGGCCATTGCAGCGCTGGGCCAGGTCACCGACCTGGCGGCCGGGCAGGCGCAGCAGGCGGCCTTGTATGCCCGCTTAGAGGCGCTGCACCCGACGCTGATCAGCGTCGAGGAGCGCGGTGCGTTCAATCTGCTGATTGGCTCCATGGCCGTCGTGCGCGCCGAGACCCTGGGCGCCAGATCCCCATCCCCTCATATGTGAAAGCCAGTAACGGAATGTCCGTTGCATCCACAAGCCCGCAAGTGTGGGCTAAGCGCATAAAGAGGGATGCTTTTCGCATCCCAGAATTGGACAGGAAAGCTCATGACCAACATCCGTGTTCGTAGTATCAGAGGCCACTATCGCGATAACGATGGTTCGCTTACCCAGGGCTCGTTGGTATTTATCGACCTTTCTGGCAAGGGAATCTGCACCGAGGATGGTAAGCAACTTCGAGCACGCCGCCTTAAGTCTTCATCCTCCACTGAATGCGACGAACTGTACGGTCCCGAAATAGGGTTTGATTTTTTGCCTGACAAAGGCGAGTGCGAGCGGGTGGGTATCCCGGTTGATCCGGCTGAGTGATGGGAAATCAGACAAGGAACCTATTCCATGAGTGCCCCTGGAAAAAAACGTCCAACTCCGTTACCGGAATCGATGACCATCCTCCTCACCGGCCCCGATTTGGCTTATCTCGATGCCTACCGCCAGGCTGAACATGATGTGTCTTATCCCCCGGCTGAGGTTCGGCATGGGGGAGCGTGGACTGCGTACAAAGCTGATTGTAAAAGACGCAGTGATGACGCATTACGCGGCCTGTTGGTAGCCTTGCTCCATCAGGCTGAAAATGGCCGTCCAACTAAACCCGAGTAGCTCGGAAAATAGCATCGCGCAAGCCCAGCCCTCGCGCTGGGCCGAGGCGGTAGAGAGGTGCTGTTTGCGTGCCTATAGAACGTCAGAGGTCGTTATGAGTGTCAATGCAGGGAAGGTGGAGCTTACTCTTATTTACGGTCAGCCAGGCGAGTTGGGGCGAACATCAGAGCCTCAGAAATATTCAGTCGTGATGCAGCGCATGCATAGCTGTTACTCGTTTACAGTCACGCCTTCGGAAGTCGGTGTTGCTTTACTCAAGGCACCTGGTCTTTCCCGCGCTCGTATCAGGCTGAACGATGGCACAGTGATCGAGGGTGCCGTGCGCTGTGTTCAACACAACTATTTTGAGTTGGTCGAAGACAAGCGGCCAGTGTAGGCCTCGTTGCCCTGACCGAGGACGGATCGACCGTGCACCGCGCAGGAGGGCTCGATCTGTGACGCGACGAGCGCCTTTCGGCCTCAAAAGATCGAGCAACGAAAAGTTGACGGAAAACGTATTACCACAACAACTGCTGCAGGAGAACGTATTATGGAGTTAGTTACGTTGGCTCAGATAGACCTGAACAGAATAGGGACTGCAAGTTTTTCATCCCGAAAAAACTTATCAAAGATCATGGAAATTGCCGATGGCCAGACCGAAACATTGAAGCAAGCAGTGATGGCCTTAGCTGCGGAAAATGGTGAATCCACAGATCGACTTCAATTGCTGCACCTAGTGAACGCTAGACCTTACGGATCTGTTGCGGGATGCATCGCGTTTGACATTCAAGATCCCATGACTCAATACAGCGATGTCTATTCGAATTGCCTTGCGTATCCAGCATTAAAAATTGGAGAGCGTTACTTTAAGCTTCAAGAAATTGAAGTCGAATAGGAAAACGGAGCTAATCCATGAGTAATGACCTAGCAGGCAGCATCCGCTTCGGTACAACCCCAGATATTCCGCGCAAGACAATTGAGGTACTGCGGCTGAGCGACAACCTCAACATGATGGCCCTGCAGCACCTGAACTTCATCGAATCAGCACCAACGGAAACCCGGCTGGCCTATGCCCACGGTCGGGCTGACGGGCACATTGAAGGGTTGGATGATGAGGGTGCGCTCACGGGGCAGCAGGGCGCTGTACTGCAAAACGCTTTCCAAAGCGCCCATGATACGCGGCTTGCCCAGCTGCAAGGCCGAGATATCTAGGAAAGAGGAGCAACACTGTATGGGAATGCCGAGCGAACCGCATCATGACGTATATGTTTTGAGCCTTGCACGGAAGTGTCCATTTCCAGAATGGCTTTTGCTGGAGCTACCAAATGGGAAATGGGGAGCATTCTGGCATGCAGGGCTAGAGGGAGCTTGGTCTACGGCTGTTTGGGAAGGTGATTATTCAGCATGCGCCTTGGTCCATGCTGATCGATTCGAGGTGCTTCGCTATATGGAGAAGCATCAGTCCCCCTAAGGTAGGAAAAATCGCGTTACCGCCCAAGCCCAGCCAAATGCTGGGCTGAGCCTGTAGAAGGATGTTGATTTTCGCGTCTGCAAAGTCAGGCAAAATCAGCAGCGCATTATTCTCGGCGATATCGAGTGGGTGGAACCCGTCTAATGAACAAAAATGAACGTATGTCATCTGAAGATTACATTAGGAGCAAATTGCTCGGATACGGCGTCAGCCTAGACCTAGCCACCCGAGCTCAGGATAAGGGATTAAACCTCCAGACAATTCGAAGCCTTAAAGTGCAGGATCTGGTCAGTAATTACGGATTTACTCATGAAGAGGTCAAGGAGATTAGAGTCTGCATAAAGCGCAGAGCCATACCACAAGAAATAATAGAGTTGCTTTTGAGGCGCTCTAACTACCTATGTTGTCTCTGCAAAGGCGACAAAGGTAGGTCTTATATAATCCACCATATAGTTCCATATGCTGAGACGCAAGATAACTCTTACGATAATCTCATTGTTTTGTGCCCAAATGACCATGATCTTGCGCATGGCGCTGGGCTAACAATGAAGATAACCGCTGTAAATCTAAGAAAAAGCAAGCTTGCTTGGGAAGTGGAAGTACAAGAGGCCAATGCGAGAAGAGCGGCGCAACTGATCGAGGTTAATGAGCATACGGTTGATTTTATTAATATTAGACGCATGGAGCAATTAAGTTTACAGGTCTTGGGTGAGATTCCGGAAACGAGATACACTCGGTCATTGCAGGATGCTAAAATCCTGAATAATAGAAGATCATTCGACCAGAAGTATGTTAGGGATAATTACTCTGGCAGAAACTATCTCTTTGATTATATTACGCATTACGAGGCCGAACACTATAAGGAAATTCTTGAGAAAGTAGCGACTAGAGTTCAGTTTGTTGATCTGCAAGAAGAGTCCAAGGGCGGATTTTGTCGTTTGAAAAAAACTGAGGGGGAAATAGCGTTCTTTATTGGCGGCGTTACCTCTAAAAGTGTGCTAATGCCCATTGCTGAGTCAGCTAGCGCAGTTACAGCAACGTATCGTCGCAAAGACCTTTTGATTGAATGGTTAATTGATCCTAATTATCTGATGTCTTGTTCAGCAATCCTTAGGCTCGGACGGAAATACCGATTTATAATTTATTTCAGAGTTATGAGTGTTGAACCTACGAATAACGATGGTTCGTATGTTAGGGGTAGTCCGTTATTGATGGCGCAGCCTTCCTGCTATGTTGATAAAACTCCTGCAATAAAGTACGCAATGTCCCCTGAAAGCGAAGACGATTGGTGGCCTGCGTAACGCAAAATACGGACCGATTACTTTCTGACCGCCGGTAAAGCCGAAGGCTGAAGGAAAACGCTCAGCTGCACCCTCAATCCCTGGCCTAATAAACTGGGGCCAAGTGAGTATAAGGGCGCCCATTTAGCGTCCTAGCATGGGAGAGAACAACGTGACGGACTACTTCAGTGATCGCGAGAGCGGGCCTGTTCCTCGTATAGATCAGGAGATATCGCCGGTTGCTTGGGCCGGTATTGTGGCTGTGGTTCAGGCATATATAGCCAATGGTGGTTTTGGCTTCCGCTTTCCGGTGAATTGTCCCGATGGAGCCGCTCCTTATGGTACTGATGAGAAAGCCCTAGGGGCCAATGTCAGGGCCTTGATGCCAGGCTTAGAATGGCCGCTTCAAACTACTCAGACAGATCCTGATTTTAGCTTTGGGTCCCCAATTCCAATGGCACCAGCAACACTGCTAATTCTCGATTTCGTAGAGTATGTGCATGCAGTGGTAGCGAAGCCTTTCGTAGTCAAACGTCACGATTATCACAACCATAATCACCTGGGTTTTAATCAGAGTGAAGGCCAGTTTGAGTTCATGGCAGACGTTAACAGTGTATTTGCACGATGCGGAGTAGCCTACGAGTTGCAATCCAATGGGCGAGTCGTACGTCTATTGCCTCTGATTTTGCGTGAGACGCTTAGTAGAGCAGTCTTCCGAACAGGCGATAAGATCTTGGACAATGGTCTCGAAGAGTCTCGGGCGAAGTTTTCCTCACCAGATCCGATCATTCGTCGGGAAGCACTTGAGCGTTTATGGGATGCATTTGAACGGCTGAAATCGCTTGCTGATGCAGATAAAAAGAGATCGATCTCGATGATTTTGGACGCTACTGCTAGCGAACCCGCCTTCCGTACGATGCTTGATTTCGAAGCGAAACAACTGACCGATATAGGCAACAATTTCCTCATTCGCCATTACGAAAAGCGTCAAGTGCCGGTTATCCATACAGACCATGTTGATTACCTGTTTCACCGGCTGTTTGCGTTTATTCAACTCCTACTCAGACGGGGTTGGATCAACGGCATCGAACGATAGGAAAAATCGCTGCACACCACCGGCCCTGGATTGGGCTTTTAGCAGTACCAGGGCGCTCTGATCGCTCCCACGATGATTGACAGGAGAATCTCATGGTTGAAGTTTTGCTAGGACTCATTGCTGGTCTCTTGGGGGTGATATGCATCCTTGAGTTTGGAATCCTATTCAACGTATCCCAAGTAAAGACCGGAATTTCGTCGCTCATTCAGACCACTGCAGTTCTTCACGACATAAGTGCCGACCAAAGTCAAAGGTTCCAATCGACTACTGCTCACCTGGAGCAATTAGTTGAGGCGTCTGTAAACATTGATCGGAGCATTGCGGACATCAAAGATGTTACTGACGTTATTTATCGGTACAAATTACCAAATGCGGCTGAGAGAGCGTTTCTGGACCAGATGGAGATAGATAACGAGGTTTCTAACGGCATTCTGAACTCTGATGGGCGTCAGACATAGAAGGGCGACTTAATTATAATTTCGCCATAGCGCAAATAGTGCATGACCGTCACTTTGAATCGCCCCTGATTTCATAGACGCGTTCAATTGTCTGACTTTTGCCAATTAGCCAGTTCTGAATGACGGAAGCGGGTCGGAAGTCGCCTGACCCGACCGGCGGCTTTTGGCCGATTTCTGCCTGTCGTAACTTGCAGAAGTCGGCCAGTTGCAGCTAGGCAGGGATACAGGCCCGCTCGCTATCATCTGCTTTTAACATGTTGATCTTGTTCCGCTCAGAGTAAAGGCTGCCGTCGTCATCTATTGTGCATCCTTTGCACGTTATTTTTTTGCGACTGACATGTCGTCATCCGTCGATCATCTGACGCGAGATAGGATGACAGCGTTAGCCAGTCCACCCACTTCGTTAGATTTCCGACGGTAGAACGGTCTGAAATCGAATTCCGGGGGCTCAGCGATCGGTCACCATTTTGGCTCTTACAGCGAAGAGAGCCTTGGCCATGAGTAAAGAAGCACAGACGATAGTCACCCTGCTGGATCAGCAGTACGAGCAGTTGCTTGCGGACGCGAGATGCCTGGCCGCAAGCTATATAGATGCGTCCATGAAGATATACAAAAAGACTGGGGTTAAATCTGTCGTGGCTGCCGTTTCAATCAAGCAAACGAGCCCGAATGCGTACTCGATCTACTGGTGTAAACTGGTGCCACTGCAAGGGCAAAAAAACAAGTTCGCGCCCCTGACTATTCCCAAAGGCAACGGTAAACACAAATACCCAGCCTCCTCATTTGAGTTTGTTAAATCCCCTTACCGTGTCCTCGTTTTACAGGTTGAGGAGCGTCTGGCTGAGATTCGCAGCATCGCCAGTGAGAATCGTCAGCTGCGTCGGACGTTGGTCGCCTATGAGAAAAAGCTGTCTAGATATCAAGCGCTTGATCATGGCGACCTCTGCTCGGAGGCGTAGAGGCTGAGCATACTATAAGCAGTGCAAAACGGATCTGAACCGACTTCAATACCCGAAAGCCCTGTGCAGCTTGGTCTGACGGGGCTTTCTCGTATCAGCAGTGAACTCCGGCGAGACATGTTGCTGCGCTTGGTCGGGACAGACGTCGGGTGTGGGCTATAAGCAGTGTAATGCGCTAAATCTACTCGCTGTCAGCTAGCAGGCCCGTGCACGCGGGGGGGCGCAGGCCGTATTTGCTATTAGCAGTGACGCTTACGACCAAGTCAGTCGGCCAACTGTGATCGGTATTAGTAGTGAAAGTCTTCACTTTCATAAAATAATCTTTGGTAGGTGCCGGCCTATCTGGTACCCGTGTCGCGTAGCGGGTTGTGACTGTAACGCGCTATCCCTCACGGCCTCGCTGCTGTTCGAATGAAATGCGGTTCATTACGCACATGGGGATGGGGTAGCCCTGGATGTGTGTCTTGAAGGCCTCGTTGCCTGCGATCACCATGATGCAGGATAGGCTTCTGAGGAAGCGCATTCCTCGTCCCGAGTAATTGCGCGGGATGATCTCCCATGATTCGTCGTTGTAGTAACAACCAACGATTTCTGACCAGTGCGATTGGATGCCCGCGCCCATGATGCCTACCGGGGTCAGGCAGAAAACTTCTACCTGGGTTTCCTGCCCAAGAGGTACAGCATAAATCCGACCGTTTGGTGCAATAGGTGGGAAGTACTGCCCGTTACCAAGGTGACGAAATTCCATGGTGCTGCTCCGATTAGATGAGGTCGCTAGACACTCTCCGGAAGCTTTCGGAAAACCCAAGATGAGATGCTGCCTGCGAGTCGGCGCATGGGTTTTAGTGTACTCGGCAAGCTAACTTGTCACATGGAGGGCGTGCATGTCGCTGATCTAAACGCTTCGGCGCTCCGGTCACTTTCGCTATGGTGCGGAATTTGACAGCCCTTCCGAAGTCATCTGATGACCTCATGGGCTTGGGGGAAATACGCGTAGCGCAGCGGTAGATTGCCTTGCCGATAGATTTGGGTAAGCGCCCGCTGCCAGGGGGGCAGCGGGCAGTTTGTTGCAGGTATCTGGCCGTTCCGCTGAAGGCTCAATCGTCGCCGTGCTTCTTGTCCAGGTACGCTGCGACCATATAGCCTATTACACCTGCGATAGTCAGCGCACTGATGACGGCAAACACGGCATATACAAGCAATTCAAAACGATCCATACCCTGACTCCGTTAATTCGAGCTCTGCCAAGGTTAAGGGCGTCTGATCTAATCCCAAATCTGCTGTGTGATGGCTTAGCGACTGGTACCGGCGGCTTCGTTCCCCAGGTTGGCTCGGGCACCGACGTACGCATCAGTTTCCCAGATACGCTTATTCCCGAGCTCGTAGGCGACGTTATTCCGGGCCTCCAGATCCTCATCGTTGGGAGCTTTGCCCCTAAGAATCGGGGCGTGGTGACCAGACAATCGCCGGTAGAGCTCGCAGGCATATGCCGCACGACAATCATCAATGTTTAGTCCGTGAGAAAGTAAAAGCTCTTGAGCTGCAGGTAGGCTCTTTAATTTCCATGTACGCCAAGCTGCTGGCGTCGCGTGACTGCTGCCCTGAAGTTTTTGAAATGCCGCGGCCTTCTCCAAAATTACAATTTGCTCAGGGGCAGAAATATTAACGATCCGATGCTCATGCTTATCTTTGCTGAACACATAAAAGATGTTTTCTTCTTTGGCGTCCTTGTGAGCATCTTCTGCGTCGAAGAAAAAAGCCTCAAGCAATGACATGCCGAGGTATCGAACTAGACTGATTAATGTTGCTAGCTGCTCTGAGTAGAGAGCCTGAATATCCACCATCGCGGCTTCAAACTTAGTTCGGTCAAGACTGCGCGGCACAGTAATACGTGCGTGGCTTGGGAAACCAAGACGGCTATCGACGTTAGCCGCTGCGCCCTTCCAACGGCCATCAGTTGCGAAGCCCATCACTGAATATACAGTCTCAAGCAGGGCCGACACGCTTTGCAGCGGAAGATTCCCTTGGTATGCCTGGATGTAGAGCTCTTCCCCGTACTCCCTCACCAGTTTTTTATTGACGAGTTCCAGGATATCCACCTCGTGGGACTCCCTGGCATAAACACTAAACTGCGCCCATTGCTGGTCGTGGATCATGGCCTCGTGCTGACTGAGTAGCCCGCGCCGGACTGCCTCCCCGAGTATTGCCGAGCCGGCCTTGGTCAAGTCCCGATCAAAATGTGATTGGAAACTCTGCTTCATGGTCATTCCTCCATTCAGCTCAGGTGCTGAGCTGCTAAAGGAAATGTTGAGCGAGAAAAAATATTCTGGGCTTCGTTTTCGGTCGCATTTAGCGCCTGAAATTGACGAGCGCATCCATCCCGTAAACGGTGGTTTATGGCACACCTATTCCAGATGATCTTTTGGGCTTGGGATTTACCACTTTCCTGTCACTTTTCCCGTACCGAAATCAGTGTGAGAAAAACGTATGGGAAAGCGGATTGGGTACGCCCGAGTTTCGACTGATGATCAGAATCTCGACCTGCAGCGAGATGCACTTGCCCTGGCTGGGTGCTCAACAGTCTACGAGGAGACCATGAGCGGCAAGTCGGCGGACAGGCCGGAGCTGGGGCATTGCCTCAAAGCTCTGCGTAAAGGTGACACTCTAGTTGTCTGGCGACTGGACCGCCTCGGTCGTTCTTTGCCTGACTTGGTTGGGATTGTCAGTAGCTTGGAGCGGGAAGGGGTGGCCTTCGAATCCATAACCGAACGAATCGAAACCACCAGCGCTGCCGGCAAGCTGATCTTTCACGTGTTCGCTGCCCTGGCGGAGTTCGAGCGCAACCTCACTCGAGAGCGAACTCGTGCAGGACTGGCTGCGGCTCGTGCCCGTGGGAGAAAAGGTGGACGCAAGCCTGCGCTGGATGATCGTCAGGTGCGTGAGATACGAGCTCTTCTCAGAGATCCTGAGATACAGGTGGCCGATGTTGCCCGACGGTATGGCGTTTCTCGAACAACGCTTTACCGCTACGTCGGTTCGCCGAAATCATCTGCGATCGTTTAAGTGGTGGTGGTATTTTCCGCTGAAGTTGCCCAGATAATTTTGGGCGCTATGACCTAGCAGGCAAGTGAAGGATGGCTCCGGCGTACTACGCGTGCCGGACTACCACTGAATAAATAGGGAGTTTTCATGTCGATGCTTTTTTCTGTGAAGGGATGCGTTGGTAACTTGCTATTGGTTGCGCTGTTTGGTTGCTCCAGTACCCCGAAGGTCACGCTGCCAGAACCTAAAGATGTTCCTCGCGAGAAATGGTCCGATGCCATGCTGGTTCTGGAAGCCATGCGCATCGATGGTCAGCGCGATATTCCATTGCTCATCACCTGCCCGAATGGATGTATGCATACTATCCTAGACGGAATTGGCCTAAGGACTTCCGACCTGCCGCGATTTACAACAAGAACGGCAATCTCTGTTTCATTGGGAAGTAGTTTTTAGCTGAACTACCCAGTTGGCGGTAAGCCTGCCAATTATGAAGGGCTTTATCTACGCGATCATTGACAGAATCTACCTAGGAAAGGCCGGGTAAAATGCTCGAAGTAACAGGTGCCGATATTACCAATCTGGGCGATGCCGATTTGCGCACCCTTGTCGCCCGTCTTGCGCTGGCGGAGCTGCGAAAACAGGGCTGTCCCCTGTCGGCGGTCACCGCAGGCGGCAATCAGGACGCTGCGGATGGCGGACTCGATGTGCGCGTGCAGTGTCCCGCGCCGATTGCAAACCCCGACTTCGTGCCGCGGTCATGCACCGGCTTTCAGGTGAAGAAGCCGGACATGCCAGCAGGCGCCATCGAAGGCGAGATGCGGCCGAAGCCCAAGGGTGGCGTCGACGGGAAGCTGCGGCAGGTCATCTGCGAGCTCGCCGCAGAATCCGGCGCCTACATCATCGTCAGTTCGCAGGGGTCTGTTGCGGATAAGCCGCTTGCAGATCGGCGTTCGGCGATGCGCGCCGCGCTGCACGATCTTCCCGAAGCCAGTGATCTCCATACCGACTTCTACGACCGCGATCGCATCGCGACCTGGGTCAACGAATATCCGGGCATCGCCGCCTGGGTCCGCAACCGCGTCGGCCTCGGTCTGTCGGGCTGGAGCAGCATCGGGGGGTGGACCGGAACGCACGTTGCCGAGGATACTTCCTATCTATCCAACGACAAGGCTTGCCTGACCGATGAACGCTCGCGTGAACGCGAGCAACTGACGATCGCCGAAGGTATCAAGGGCCTTCGCGCCGCGCTTCGCACCCCGAAGCAATGTATCCGGTTGATCGGCATGTCCGGCTTGGGCAAGACGCGTTTGGTCCAGGCGCTGTTCGAGAGCGAGGTTGGTGAGGAGCCGCTCGATCCGAGCCTCGCAATCTATACCGACTATTCGGCCGAAACCCATCCCACCGCGCACGACATGGCACGACAGCTCGTTCTGCGCGGGCAACGAGCCATCCTTATAGTCGATAATTGCAATCCGGCCACTCACACCGAGCTCACTCGCATCTGCTCGGAAAGCACGAGCACCGTCAGCCTTCTCACCGTCGAATATGATGTTCGCGACGACGAGCCCGAGCGAACCGAAGTCTTCCGGCTGCAGTCCGCCTCGCCCGACCTGGTCGCAGAATGGCTCGAGCGATCCTTCCCGGACGTGTCCGAGATCGACCGGCGAACTATCGCTGACTTCAGCGATGGCAACTTCCGCGTGGCACGCGCGCTGGCAGAAACGCTCGGTAAGGGTGAGACACTGGGCAAGCTCAAGAGCCGCGAGCTGTTCGAGCGAATCTTCCAGCAGCGCAATCAGCCCGATCAGAATTTATTGAATGCGGCGGAAGAGTTGTCGTTGCTCTATTCGGTCAACGGCGAGGACACCTCATCCGATGGCGAACTCGCGCGCATCGGCGGCCTGCGATCGGTGAGCGCGGCGACGCTTTACGCCGCACTTGCGGAGCTTCGCCGACGCGGCATCGCACAAGTGCGCGGCCGCTGGAAGGCGATCCTCCCACACGCGATTGCGAACCCGCTTGCCACATTCGCGCTCCAACGGATACCGCCGTCGGACTTCGAACGGTTCAGCGCCTCGCTGACGCCACGCATGCAGAAGTCGCTCTCCCGCCGTCTGGGCTATCTTCATGATAGCCCAGAGGCTCAGGCTGCGGTCGCGCGCTGGCTGCGAAGCGATGGGCCGCTCGGGGACCTCGTGACGCGTGGCAAAGAAGGCCTCGAGATCCTGACCAATATCGCCCCAGTTGCGCCAGAGGCGGTGCTGGCGAAAATCGAACACGAACTGGATGGTCCCAACGGGGCAACATTGCTGTCGTCGAACGAGCCGACCCGGTGGCAATGGATCCGCCTCATCAAGACGCTCGGCTATGAGCAGCACATGTTCGAGACCGCCGCGACGCTGCTCGCCCGCTTCCTCGCCGCCGAGCCTGCCGACCAAAATCAAAACTCCGCCCGCGACGCGTTTGCCGAGCTCTTCCACCTGTATCTATCCGGGACCCAGACTCCACCCGAGCAACGGCGCGCGTTAGTGCGTCTGCTGGCGAAATCCGGTGATGCAGACAAGCGCCGCTGTGCATCCGTCGCGCTTGACGCGCTTCTGACCGCGCACAATTTCACCTCGTCGAGCAGCTTCGATTTCGGAGCACGGTCGCGCGACTGGGGATGGCGTCCGAAGCTGAACAAGGACGTGTGGGATTGGTACGACAGCGCTATCGATCTCGCCGTCGAGCTGTCGTCAGTCCTGAATGACGCGCGTATCACGCTTGCCGGCAGTGTGCGCGACCTTTGGCATTTTGGCGCCTGCCACGACGCCCTGGATCGCGCAGCGAGCACGTTCGTCAAGGTGAAGCCCTGGATCGAGGGCTGGATCGCATTCCGCACCTGCCTCCGCTTCGAAGGCAACGCGATGCCCGAGCCAGTGCGAAAGCGGCTCGAGGCGATCATCCAACGGCTCAAGCCGTCCGATCTCCTCCATCAGGCGCGCGCGGTCGTGCTCAATCGTAGCATTGGCGGCTGGGAAGTTGCGGACGGCGAGCCGGACGATGGGGATGTGATGAAGCCGTGGCACAGGGCCGCCCAAATGGCTCAGGATGTCGGCCGGCAATTGGCGCACGATTCCGAGACGCGCGCCGAATTCCTGACCGAACTGATGGTCGAACCCCATGCCCAGCGCGCGCTCGAGTGCGGGCGCGGCCTCGCCGAAGGTGCGAGCGACCTTGCCGAGATCTGGCGCGATTTGGTCGGTCATTTCGAGGCGGCGGAGTCTAAGAGCCGCAATGCGACTGTGCTCGGCGGGTTCATCTACGAAGCGCATCAGCGTGACACTGGCTTTGCCGAAACCAGCTTGGAAGCCGCGATCGAGAACCCGGCACTGGCCCGCTCGCTTCCTTATCTTCAGGCGCGGATTGGGATCGACGAGGCAGGAATCGCGCGGCTGCGACGCGCGATCGAGAAAGGGGCGCTTCAGTCCTTCGACTTCATGAGCATCGCCAACGGCACCGTTGGCGATTCACCGCCGGAGGCATTAGCTCTCCTGCTGCTCGATATTGCGGATCTGCCGGACGGGGTCGAGATCGCGCTCGATATCCTGCACATGCACTTCTATCGCGACCGCGAAGCCGGCCGGCAGCGCAATCCGACGTTGATCGCGCTCGGCCGCAACCTGCTTCGCCGCACCGATTTCAGCAAGAAGGGCACTTTGCGCGACTATGGCCTGCATACGATCATTCGGGTTTGCTGTACGGGGAGCGACGGTGAAGCGACGGCTCGCGATGTCTGTGCAAATATCCGCGGCGCGATGGAGGTCTGCTATCTTTCCCGTCATGATTTGAGCCATGTGCTGAAGGCGCTGTTTGAGACCCACCCCGCTGCGGGGCTCGATATGTTCCTTCTACCTGAGATGACATCGCGAAACCACCGGCTGTTCGATGCGGACTTCAGCTTCGGCACACCGGTCGAGAACATGGACCCGGCGGTCCTGCGCCAATGGGCGGACCAGGATGCGGCGACGCGCTATACGTTGCTCGGCCGTGCCATCTCGATGTTCAGGCGAAAGGTCGACGACGAGGAGGATAACGGTATCTCGCCGCTGTTTCTCGATATGCTCAATTATGCGCCGGATAAGCGCGCCTTTCTCGGCGATTTCTGGACTCGTCTCCATCCTCGGAGCTGGAGCGGCTCGCTTGCCGACATCCTTGCCCGTCGAAAGGCTCAGGTGTTGACGTTCCGCGAAAGCCCGTATGCCGATGTCCGGCAATGGGTGGATGCCATCCTCCCCGAGCTAGACCGGCGTATCGATCATGAGCGCAGCCGCGACCGCGAGGGCGAGGAAAGTTTTGAGTGACGTCGTTCAGAACTGGAGCAAGCTGTACAGGTCGCCGTCACCTCCGTCGCCGAACGCGCGCGTCATCGAATATTCCTGCGCCTTGAGCGTCGTCGCCTCTGCGCGAATGGCGTCGAGCGTCAGCAGGGCATGGTCGCCGCCAGCGATCGCGATCTCGAGTTCTGACTTCGTTTGCCGCATGCGCAATGACGACGGCTGCTCACGCCCATTCGGAAAAGCGGCTTTCACCACCGCTAGCCGCTTCGCCCTTTGTTACGACTGCGCATTCTCGGGCTGCGTCCATATTAGGATTTCCCTGGTCGTGAGGCGAAGGCGCTCAATAAAACGAAGGTGCTCAACACTAGTATTGAGCATCTTCGGGGGGAGGTGAGCACCTTCAGGGGGCGGTGGGCAGCTCCCATACCCATCCGCCTTGCATGCCCACCTTGCATGAGCGGATACCTAGCTGTTTCTGCGCTCTACGAATTGATGCCCAAGAGATGCATGACTCCTCAGCTAAAGACTGCAGCGCAGTGATCGAGACAGGGCCTGCTTGCAGCGTGGCTTCAAGAAAGCTACAAGCTTCTTGAGTCGCTGATACTGGTCTCGCTCCACCCGTTCGCTCGATATCCGCCAAAATAGTTTCAGCGCTTCCTTCGACGGCCTCTCCCCACCGGATGCAGGTTGTTTCCAGCTGCTCGCCTATCACGATGGGCTCCACGAAATACTCTATCCCCCCTATATCGATCGAAACGTTCGACTTGGCCCGGACAAGCACCCGAGCTTCAGAGTTATTAGCTTTCCCGGCCACCAGTACCGTGCGAGCAAGTGCTGAGAATGCCTGGCTGCCGATGACTCGATCAGCTACAGAGGACTGAGAGGCGCTTTTGCTGAGGTGAGATATACCGAGCACGGAGCAGCAATGCTGTTCTGCAAAATCCACCACCATCTGTAGTCCCTGCCGAACTTCGTTGGCTCGGTGCATGTCCCCACGAATGAGATTGATCAGTGGGTCGAAAATCAGCAATGAAACGCCGTCAATCCGTGCGGCTGCTTCATTCAAAAGGGTAAAGTTGGCTGCAGGATCAAACTGTCGCCTGTTCCCACGCTGATCACTGAGCCCCTCGATGATGTGCACGCGGGTTAGGTCGGCATCTGCAGCCGTAAGGCGAGGAATGATCGTGTCAGCTATACCATCCTCGCCGCTCCAGATTACGATGTTGCCTGCGACCTCACATTTGCTGCCGTCTGGCCAGTCACCACCTCTACTGAGCGTGGCGGCCAGCGATATCGCAAGCGTGGTTTTACCGCATCCACCTGCGCCGGCAAGAATGGATAGCTTTGCCCTTGGCAACCAGCCCGGCCATATCCACTGGATTTTTTCCACTGGAATATCTACTGCCGCTGTGAGTTCTACCATCCAGCCCGGCTGTTGAGGTGTTCGGCGCTGCATTACAGCGCCTCCCTTTGCCGAATCCAAGCCTGGATTTCACTGTTACGCCAGCCGACGCTGGAGCCGCACAAAAGGCGTTGGCGCGGGAAATGGCCCTCCGATATTTTGCGATAGATTGTTGAGCGTTTTAGGCCGACGATTGACTCGACATCGCGTAAACGAAGAATTTTGTCATCGTTGCCGACGTCGTCAAAGTTGCTAACGTGCATTGCCATAGGTTTGAGTCCTAGGTCCTGAAGCGTGAGGCAGCGCCCTCCGGCACTACTGCTAAAAAGGGTAAAAGACGGATATCGGCTGGCTATATAGCGAGCACGGGCATTTGCCACACGCATAGGTATATGCGCGTTTCCGAGATTAATGTTCGGTAGCGTCGGAGGTCGTTGTGGGCTACAGAAATTCTAGGGCCGTAAGGCCTCTAGGGGCAGAACGGACTGAGAGCGTTCATGCCAGATGCGCAAATCAACCGATGGCAGTTGATGCGGCCCGTTCAGCGAATGCGAACGAGGCGAAAGTTTTTAACGTCGTTACCAGGGCGACGTGGCGGACCGTTGCGGATCAATAGGGATCGCTAGGGACGGACGATTTTTAACATGCGAGTATGTTCGATAGCAACTCGCATGTTCCTCTCCTTGGTTGGGTAGGTACTGGCCCGACCAAGGACACAGTTGACAGAGCATTCAGCTCTTTATCGAGTCCAAATAGTCGGCCCAGATCTGCATCATTTCATGGCGCTCCGGCAAGAAGGTGGTTCGATCGTATGCACGTCCCAGCGGATTTTTTACCGTATGAGCAAGCTGATGCTCCAAGAGATCGGGACGAAACCCCAGCACCTCCGCACCTATGGTTCTCGCTGTCGCACGAAAGCCGTGCCCAGTCATTTCGTCGCCGCTGATGTCCATGCGGCGTAATGCGCTGAGTACGGCATTGTTGGACATCGGCCGGTCGCCTCCTCGGGCTGAGGGGAAGGCATATCTATGTCTGCCAGTGAGTGGTTTCAGCTCGCGCAGAACTGCGACTGCTTGTTGGCTGAGGGGAACCAAGTGATCTGGGCGATCCTGTTTGGTCGCAGTAAGGCCCTTCATTTTGTGGCCAGGAATCAACCACTCGCCCGCATCCAGATTGACCTCCGACCACTCCATGTGTCGCAGGTCGCCGGGCCTGCAGAACAGCAACGGGGCCAGTTTGAGTGCACAACAAACAGGCATCGTTCCGCTATAGCTATCCAGTGCTTTAAGCAGTGCGCCGAGTTTTTCAGGATCGGTCACGGCGGCAAAGTGCTTCACCCGCTTGGCTGGGAGCGTACGTGAGAGATTCCCGATTTGGTTGGGTGGGGTGATACCGGCTGCTTCGGCGAACTCGAAAATCTGTTTGTAGATCTGGGCAACACGACGCGCCGTCTCGCGAGCGCCGCGCTTGATGATGCGCTGGAGGTTTTCGACCAGCATGGGCGTGCTGATGCTGCTGATCGGGAGTTTTCCCAGCCAGGGGAACGCATTGAGCTCAAGGCGCTGCCGCACTGTGCGGGTGTATTCCGGATCCCAGGATGACTCGCGAATACTCAGCCACTGCGTGGCAACCGACTCAAAGGTGTGCTGGTGATCCAGCTGGCTGACCACCTTGGCCATGCGTCTTTGCAATGAAGGGTCTTGGCCGCTGGCGAGCTGGACACGAGCATCATCACGTTTTCGCCGCGCCTCCTGCAGGCCGACCTCTGGGTAAACGCCAAGAGCCAGGCGTTTTTCCTTTCCCAGAAAGCGGTACTTCAAGCGCCAGTAACGGCCTCCTTTGGGCTGCACCTCAAGGTACAAACCTTGTTCGTCGTACAGGCGGTACGGCTTGTCCTGGGGCTTGGCGTTGCGGCAGTTTGTGTCTTTCAGGGGCATTGGGGGCACATCCTCTCCGAGCGAGCAGATGAGCGTTTTATGCCCCCATATATGCCCCCGTCAACCGTGGGATGCCCTGGGATTAGGTGGGAAAACGCGGGCAAGAAAAAAGCCGTAAAGCTTTGATTTCTCTAGGCTTTACGGCTTTTCTGGGTCTTCCTGGGAAGACAAATTGGTGGAGCCGGGGGGATTTGAACCCCCGTCCGCCAGTACTCCGCTGTCGGTACTACATGCGTAGCCGTTTCTATTAAGTTAACCCTCAGCGACCCGAAGGGCAGGGTGCTTTGGGCGAGTTGTGTAAGTTTTAGCCGCTTCGTCCACAACGTACTGCACGGCGATTCTGTTCTATATGACAATCACTTTGGGTTTACAGACATCCCCTGGTGATTGCTGGACCCGAAGGTACCAGAAGCTCAGGGCTAAGGCTGCTTACGCAGCGAGAGCGAATTCCTGGCCGTAGTTTTCGTCATTGGCAACTATAAGAAGTTGCAACAGTGGATTTACGAGTTCTGTTACCAACTCGGCATGCACCTAAAGTTTCGCGACCGGCGTCGAATCCTAAACGGCCCCGTGCTTGTAACTCGTTGTTTCTAGTGAGTGACAAGCTTGTGCAGTGTACGCCAAACCTTCACGAAAGGCCAACCCGAAGGTCGGCCCTATCGCTTACTGACCGCCTTTCTCGCTGTTCTGCAGGTCTTGCAGGGCCTTGGAGGTGATTTCGATGCACTTCTTGTCATCACCGGCCGCGTGGGCTGCCTTGGCTTGGGCGACGGCGGTGTCGATTTCGCCGCTTTTGCCACTGGTGTCGGTGGACAGCAGGGCTTTACCGTTGTTGATTTTGTCCAGGTTGATCTGGCACAGGTCTTTATCACCGGCTGCAAAAGCAGGGGATGCCAGCATCGCAGCGGTAATGAACAAGCCAGCAAGAGCGGAACGCTTCATAGGGTATCTCCTTGCGCAAAGGGCTCGACGCTGCTGGCGTTGAGGGGCTGCCAGCGACATCACTGATGAGCCTCGTCTGTCGAGGCCTATGCAGATGACTACACCGGCGCGCAGGGGTTCTGTTTTATTTTGCAGGTTCAATGGGCGCGGGCCTGGGTGACGCGGTCGACGAGGTAGACCAGCCCGTGATAATCGATGCCGCCGTGCAGGCTCAGGCCGATCTCGCAGGTGCGGCTGGTGGAGATGCCTTCGCTGCAGTGTTGCACCGCGTCCTTGAGGCTGCGCAGTGAGTGGGCGTTGAGTTCCGGGGTGGTGAAGCCTTTGTCGCCGGCGAAGCCGCAGCAGTGAATGCCTTCGGGGATGACGACGGTCCTGGCGCAGCGTCGGGCGAGGTCGATCAGCGCCTGGCTTTCGCCCAGGTGCTGGGTGCTGCAGGTGACGTGGACGGCAATGGGCGCTTCCTGCGGCGTGAAGTCGAGGCGGTCCATGAGGTGGGTGCGGATGAAACGTACGGGGTCGTAGAGGTCCAGGCGTGTCTCGCCCAGGTCTTGCGTCAGGCGCAGGGTGCACGGGCTGGTGTCGCAGTAGATCGGGTCGAGGCCGCCACGGCTGGCGTGGAGCAGGGCGCCGATCAGTTCCTGGCGCTTGTGTTCGGCCTGTTCGGCATAACCCTTGGAGGCGAAGGGTTGGCCGCAGCACAGGTTGTCCTGGTGGTCGGGGAAGACCACTTGGTAACCGGCTTTTTCCAGCAGGCCACGGGTTTTGTCGTACAGCGACATTTGCTCTTTATCCCCCGCCGCCGGGCCCATGGCGCGTGAGACGCACGCCGCCAGGTAGACCACCCGGGGTCGCTCGTCGGTGACGGCCGGGCTGAAGCGAATGGCTTTTTCCGGTTGTGGCATGGCGTTGGTCCACTGCGGGACTTGCCCCTTGGACAGCCGGGCCACGGTGGCTGATAACTTCGCCAGGCGCGGGGCGCCCAGCAGCATGCGTGCGCCGTTGGCGACATGCAGGGTCAAACGCGCACCTTGCAGCGCGGTGGCGAAATGGGTGGCGAGCCATTCGGCGGTTTTCGTACGGTCGGCGTCGCGGCTGCGCAGCTTTTTCACCAGGTCGCCGGTATTGATGCCTACAGGGCAGCGTTGGGCGCAGAGCCCGGTCGCGGCGCAGGTGTCGATGCCTTGGTAGTGGAAGGCCGCTTCCAATTCGGTGGTGTCGACGCCGGTGCGTTGTTTGGCCTGGATGTCGCGCCAGATCACGATGCGTTGGCGCGGGCTCAAGGTCAGGCCTTTCGACGGGCATACCGGCTCGCAGAACCCGCATTCGATGCACTTATCCACAAGCTCATCGGCGGCGGGCAGGGGCTTGAGGTGTTTGAGGTGAATCTGCGGGTCGTCGCTGAGCACCACGTCCGGGTTGAGGATGCCGTTGGGGTCGAGCAGGCGCTTGAGCTGCCACATCAGTTGATAGGCATCGCTGCCCCATTCCAGTTCGACGAACGGCGCCATATTGCGACCGGTGCCGTGTTCGGCTTTCAACGAGCCACCGAACTCAACCGCCACCAGCTGTGCAACGTCGTCCATGAACGCTTGATAGCGTGCGACTTCTTCCGCGCTGTTGAAGCCTTGAGTGAAGACGAAGTGCAGATTGCCTTCCAGGGCGTGTCCGAAAAGGATGGCTTCGTTGTAGTGGTGTTTGTCGAACAGCTCGATCAAACGGTTGACGCCAATCGCCAGCTGCTCGACCGGGAAGGTGACGTCCTCGATGATCACGGTGGTGCCGGTTTTGCGTACGGCGCCTACGGCAGGGAAGGTGTCCTTGCGAATCGCCCAGAGCCGGGCGTTTTCCAGCGGGTCTTCGGTGAAGTCGACCTGCTTCTCCACCGCAAAAGAGGCGAGTGAGGCCATGATCAGCGCCAATTGTTCATGCAGTAACAAGGAAGTGGCGGCGCGGGATTCGATCAGCAGCGCGCAGGCATTTTCCGATAGTTGCTGTACGAACGCCGGCATGCCCGGTTTGTTCTGTACCGAGCGCAGGCTGCGCCGGTCCAGCAGCTCAACGGCCGACACCGGCTGGGTTTTCAGCACGGTGACCGCGTTGCAGCAGGTCTCGACGTCCGGGAATACGATGAGTGCCGAGGCTTTGTGTGGGTGATCGATCACTGTGTGGTAGGTCACGGCGCTGATAAACCCCAGCGTGCCCTCGGACCCCACCAGCAAATGGCTGAGGATATCCAGCGGGTCATCGAAATCCACCAGGGCATTCAGCGACAGGCCGGTGGTATTTTTCAGACGGTATTTGTGGCGAATTTTTGCCGCCAGTTCGGCGTTTGCCCGCGTCTCCCGGCCCAGTGTCGCCAGACGTTCCAGCAGCGCGCCATGGGTGTGGCGGAAGGCCTGGATGCTGGCGGGGTCTTCGGTGTCGAGGCGGCTGCCATCGGCCAGGACCAGACGAATGCCTGCCAGGGTGTGGTAGGTATTTTGCGCCGTCCCGCAGCACATGCCACTGGCGTTGTTGGCAACGATGCCGCCGATCTTGCAAGCGTTGATCGACGCCGGGTCCGGCCCGATCTTGCGCCCGAATGGCGCCAGCCAGGCGTTGGCCTGAGCGCCGATGACGCCGGGTTGCAGGCGGATCTGCAGGCCTTGCGCGCGAATTTCGCGGCCATTCCACTGATCACCCAGCACGATCAGCACCGAGTCGCTGATGGCCTGGCCGGACAAGCTGGTGCCCGCTGCGCGAAAGGTCACGGCGACGCGGTCGCGCTGGGCCAGTTGCAGCAGCGTGACGACTTCGTCTTCCGACTCCACGCGTATCACCAGCTGTGGGATCAATCGGTAAAAGCTGGCGTCGGTGCCGAAGGCGAGGGTGGAAAGTGGATCGTCAAAACGACGATCCTTCGGGATCAGTTGTGCGACGTCGCTCAGGAATGCGGCAGGCAGGCTCATCGGTCCTCCAGAAATAGCTGACGCCGGAACCGTTGTCCGGCGTCGATTCTTACCCTATTGCGTGCAGGTCTCAGTGCACCAGCATACCGGTGAACCAATATGCCTGTGCCAGGGTGATCAGCCCGACGATCGTGGCGAAGAACAGGCTGTGTTTAAGGGTAAAGCGGAACAGGTCGGACTCCTTGCCTACCAGGCCAGTCGCCGCACAGGCCACGGCGATCGATTGCGGCGAAATCATTTTGCCGGTCACGCCGCCACTGGTATTTGCCGCCACCAGCAAGGTGTCGTTGACGCCGATCTGGTGGGCGGTGGTGGCCTGCAACGAGCTGAACAGTGCATTGGACGAGGTGTCCGAGCCTGTCAGGAAAACGCCGAGCCAGCCGAGGAACGGTGAGAAAAACGGGAAGGCCGCGCCGGTGCCGGCCAGCACCAGGGCCATGGTCGAGGACATGCCCGAGTAGTTGGTGACAAAGGCGAAGGCCAACACCATGCCGATGGACAGGATCGGCCAGCGCAGCTCGTAGAAGGTCTCTTTTAAAGTGGTAAGACCAGTTTTAACGTCTATTTTCAAAACCGCCATCGAGATCAGCGCGGAGAAGAAAATCGCGGTGCCGGTTGCTGAAATCGGGTCCAGCTTGAATACCGCCGGTATGGCGGTGGGGTTGGTGACGATCGGCGCGACTTTGATTACCAGTTGATCCAGGTGCGGGATCGCAAAGTTGAACACCCAGCTGTACATCGAGCCGCCGGCGGCGAACATCGCCTTGAAGGGTTTGAGGGTCCAGATGGTCACCAGCACGGTGAGTATCAGGAAGGGCGACCAGGCCTTGAAAATCTGCCCCAGGCTGTACGGCGAAACAAGGGTGTTGCGCGGCAAACCGAAGCCACCGGCGCTGGCGGTAACCGCCGTGCTCGAGGTGGCGCCGGCAATCTGCGCGCCGGCGCTGCGTTTGGGTTGCCAGACTTTGAGGAATAAGGTCAGGGCGATCAGGCTGGCCAGTGCCGAGGTGATGTCGGGCAGTTCCGGGCCGATGAAGTTGGAGGTGAAGTACTGAGTGACGGCAAAGCTCAGGCCCGCCACCAGGGCTGCGGGCCAGGTCTCGCGAACGCCGCGCAGGCCGTCCATCATGAACACCAGCCAGAACGGCACGAACAGTGACAGCAGGGGCAGTTGGCGACCGGTCATGGCGCCGATCTTGAAGGCGTCGATGCCGGTGACCTGGCCCGCCACAATGATCGGGATACCCAGCGCACCAAAGGCGACCGGGGCGGTGTTGGCAATCAGGCACAGGCCGGCGGCGTAGAGCGGGTTGAAACCCAGGCCGACCAGCAGCGCGGCGGTAATTGCCACGGGCGCACCGAAACCGGCCGCCCCTTCGAGGAAGGCGCCGAAGCAGAAGCCGATCAGCAGTACCTGCAGGCGCTGGTCGTCGGTAATCGACAGGACTGAGCTGCGGATCACTTCGAACTGGCCGCTCTTGACCGTCAATTTGTAGAGAAATACCGCCGCCACGATGATCCATGCAATCGGCCACAAGCCATAGGCGAAGCCGTAGCCGGCGGCGGCCAGGGCCATGTCCACCGGCATCTGGAAGGCGAAAATCGCCACCAGGATCGACAGCGCCAGCGTGATGCTGCCGGCCACGTGCCCCTTGAGGCGGAATACAGCCAGGGCCAGGAAGAAAAATACGATAGGTATAACGGCGGCCAGTGCGGATACACCGAGACTGCCAAGAGGGCTGTAGAGCTGTTGCCAGGTTTGCATATGGGGTGGCCCCTGATTGTTGTTGTTTGTACGCTCTGGATAATTGGTAATACCAATTTACAGTCGCTGTGGGCTAGATTAAGAGGCTTGGCAGGGGTGTGTCAATTTGCCGCCCAGGAAACTTTGGTCGTACGAGTAGGTGTGCGGCGTTCTGATCGGGATAATCCGAGGCGTTCTGATAGGTGCCGGGAGCGCGGCGATAGGCCAGAATAGAGAGCCCGGCGCGTGGTCGGGATGGTGGAGAGCGGGTTATGGGGTTTGATCAGGTGCGTCAGCGCCGTTTGTCTGACGATATTGTCGAGCAGCTCGAGGGCATGATCCTTGAGGGCACGTTGAAGTCGGGCGAGCGCTTGCCGGCCGAGCGCGCATTGGCTGAACAATTTGGTGTGTCGCGCCCGTCGCTGCGAGAAGCGATTCAGAAGCTGGCTGCCAAAGGGTTGTTGGTCAGTCGTCAGGGCGGTGGCAACTATGTGGTGGAATCCCTGGGGTCAACCTTCAGTGACCCTTTGTTGCATCTGCTGGAAAACAATCCTGAAGCGCAGCGGGACTTGCTGGAATTTCGCCAGACGCTTGAGGCTTCCTGTGCTTATTACGCGGCATTGCGGGCAACGGAAGTGGACCGTGAGCGGCTGACGGCGGCGTTCGAGGCGTTGCAGGATTGCTACGCGCGCGTCGATGAGGTGAGTCGAGTGGAGGAGGGCGCTGCAGATGCGCGGTTTCACCTGGCCATTGCCGAGG
Organism: Pseudomonas sp. 34 E 7; assembly: GCF_900005715.1. Taxonomy (NCBI): domain Bacteria; kingdom Pseudomonadati; phylum Pseudomonadota; class Gammaproteobacteria; order Pseudomonadales; family Pseudomonadaceae; genus Pseudomonas; species Pseudomonas sp. 34 E 7. The sequence continues at coordinate 68,928 of NZ_CVTX01000188.1, read as the reverse complement.
CCAGTCATAACGCCGTGCTGCTGCACACCATTCGCGGGCTGTTCGATCTGCTCAAGCGTAACGTGGTGACTAACATTGGCGGCATGTATCAACAGCGCACCGAGACCCGCGACATGCTGATCAGCCAGCATCGCGATTTGTACCTGGCAATTATTGAAGGGCGGGCCGAGCAGGCGCGGGATATCTCAACGCGTCACCTGCTGTATGTGCAGGAAGTGCTGGAGGAGGTTCGTCAGGAGGTTCAGCGCGTGGCTCGGGCGGAGCGACGTAAAGGCATGTAGCCTCGGGCGAGTCGCCCGAAGCTGCATCGTCACAAGGTTAGTCTTCCTTGCCTTTGTTACGCACCGCGCGATGCAATTCGCGATTGGAGTCGCGCTCGCGTTCGGTGTCGCGTTTGTCGTATTCCTTCTTGCCCTTGCCCAGCGCAATTTCGCACTTGACCAGGTGCTTGCTCCAGTACCAGGACAAGCAGATGCAGGCGTAGCCTTTCTGTTGCACTGCCGCAGCGAGTTTTTCCAGCTCGCGGGCATTGAGCAGCAGCTTGCGCGTGCGCACCGGGTCGGCAATTACATGAGTGCTCGCGGTGGTCAGCGGGGTGATATGACTGCCCAGCAGCCACGCCTCGCCATCCTTGAGCAGCACATAGCTGTCGACCAGCTGCAGCTTGCTGGCACGCAGACTTTTTACTTCCCAGCCGGCCAGGACCAGACCAGCCTCGAACCGATGTTCGATGAAGTAATCGTGTCGCGCCTTTTTATTTTGCGCGATGGTCCCTGTTGGGTGTTTCTTTTGTTTAGCCATAGGGGCGGCATTATAGGGAGTTGCGAGCGTGTCGGCTACGGTCAACCTGCGTGCTTGAGCGTGTTGGACGAATCCCGGACAATGCGGGCAGTTCTCTGGTTTTTTTCTCTCGCGGATCTGGCTGTTGTTTCGCGATGTTTGCCCGCTCAGCTGTGGAAATAACGCTCACATGACGACGCATATTCAACGCTCGGCCCTGCTGCCGTATCCCGCACAGGCGCTCTATGACCTGGTCAACGACGTCGCGCGTTACCCGGAATTCCTGCCGTGGTGCTCCACTGCCGAGGTTTTGGAGGGCGATGACGGGTACATGGTTGCCAGCGTCGGCGTAGCCAAGGGTGGGCTTAGCCAGCATTTTGTTACGCGCAATGTGCTGGTGCCTGGAAAATCCATCGAGATGAATCTGCAGGAAGGCCCGTTCACCCAGTTGCATGGGGTCTGGGTATTCAAGGCGCTGACGGACAAGGCCTGCAAGATCAGCCTGGATCTGTCGTTCGATTACGCGGGGCCGATCGTCCGCGCGACATTGGGGCCTTTGTTCAATCAGGCGGCGAATACGCTGGTGGATGCGTTCTGCCAGCGGGCCAAGCAACTGCATGGTTGAGATTGAAGTGGTGCATGCCGCCGTTGATCGCCAGGTTTTATTGCAGGTGAAGGTTCCGGCGGGCACGAGCCTGAGGGCGGCGGTGCAAATGTCGGGAATGGCTGAGCAGTTTCCGCAATGGATGCTGGCTGACTGCCCGCTGGGGATCTTCGGCAAGGTGGTTTCGGACCCTGATGCGCGTGTTGTGCAGCCAGGTGATCGAATTGAGATCTACCGGCCGTTGCTGGCAGATCCCAAGGAAATACGCAGGCAGCGTGCGGCCAGGGCGGCGAAGATCAGGCAGCAAAACTCATAAATCCTTCAGACAACAAAAAGCCCGGCATGCCGGGCTTTTTGTTGAGTGTTGCTTTGTTACTGCGGGCTGGTGTCCAGAGGCTGTGGCGTCGGGACAGGCACGGTTTCCACGCCATCGACGTCTTTCTGGATCTGGTCCAGCAAGGAGCCTGGCTTGGCCGGCACCTCGGATTTCGGCTTCTCGGCTTCCTGCGCAGGGGCGGTCACGCTGGTGCCGCTGTCCTTGCCCAACAGCGCTTCATCGCGGCTTACGCCAGGCATGAAGTCGCCGGACAGGCTGACAAGCTGGTCATTGCCATTGAAAATGACACTGACGCGCTCCTGTTGGCGCTCACCGCCGCCAGGCTGGAGGCTATAGAGATAATCCCAGCGATCGGCATGGAAGGTGTCGGTCAGCAGGGGATTGCCCATGATAAACCTTACTTGCCGTCGGGTCATTCCCGGACGTAACTGGTCTATCATGTCCTGCGTGACGACATTGCCCTGCTGGATGTCGATTTTGTAAACCCCGGGGAATGAACAACCGGCGAGTGCGAGCAGTCCCACAAAGGTGAAACTGGTTAGCAAGAGCTTGGTGTTTTGCATCGGTGGGCGACTTCCACTATCTTGGCTGGGACAACGTAAACGCCGATCATACCCGTATTAAGAGAAGCTGCGAAGCAGCATCCGCGAGAAAGCTAACCATGGTTGAAAATAGCGAACTACGCAAAGCCGGTCTCAAAGTGACTCTGCCCCGAGTCAAGATTCTACAAATGCTCGATTCTGCTGAGCAACGCCACATGAGTGCCGAGGACGTTTACAAGGCGCTGATGGAGTCTAATGAAGACGTCGGCCTGGCCACGGTTTACCGTGTCCTGACCCAGTTTGAAGCCGCAGGGCTGGTGGTTCGTCATAATTTCGACGGCGGTCATGCAGTGTTTGAATTGGCCGACGGCGGGCATCACGACCACATGGTTGACCTGGATACCAATGAGGTTATCGAGTTCACCAGCCCTGAGATCGAAGCGCTGCAGCATAAGATCGCTGAGGAGCATGGCTTCGATTTGGTTGACCATAATCTGGTGCTGTACATCCGTAAGAAAAAGTAAAAAACGACGCAGATTTGCTCTGCGCAACGATCGAAGGCGACCCCAGGGTCGCCTTCGTGCTTTATATAAGAGGGAAAATGCTCGCTCAGGCCTTCGCTGCTACGACCATCTTCTTCGCGTGCGCCAGGGACTCCTTGGTCAAATCAATACCGCCGAGCATCCGCGCCACTTCTTCCACGCGCTCCGACTTGTTCAGCTTGGACACGGCCGTGCGCGTCGCATCGCTGCCCCGCACCTTGTGCACGAACAAATGCTGATGCCCCTGGGCCGCCACTTGCGGCAAGTGGGTCACCGTCAGCACCTGGCCACGATCGCCCAGGCGGCGCAACAACTGGCCAACAATCTCGGCAGTCGGCCCGCCAATGCCCACGTCCACTTCATCGAATACCAGAGTCGGTACGCGCGAGGTTTGCGCCGTGATGACCTGGATCGCCAGGCTGATCCGTGACAGCTCGCCGCCGGAGGCGACTTTGGCCAAGGCTTTGAGCGGTTGCCCCGGGTTGGCGCTGACCAGCAGCTCCACCTGTTCCAGTCCGTGGGGTTGCAGTTCATGGCTGGAATTGGCGTGCAGCTCGATAGTGAAGCGGCCGCCGGGCATGCCCAGGCGCTGGATTTCCTGTTCCACGGCACCGGCCAGACGGGTAGCGGCCTGTTGGCGAAGGTCGCTCAGCTCACGAGCCTTTTCCTGATAATGGCGGGCGAAGGAGGCGAGTTCTTCGCCGAGGCGCTCAATGGACTCGTCGTTCGCGTTCAGGGTCTCGATTTCATCCAGCAGCTTTTGTTGCATTGCCGCCACTTCGGTTGGCTGGATTCGATGTTTGCGCGCCAGGGTGTAGATGGTGTCCAGGCGCTCTTCTATTACCTGCAGGCGCGCCGGGTCGGCATCGAAATGATCGAGGAAGCGGTTCAGCTCGCCGACCGCTTCCTCCACCTGGATCTGCGCGCTGGTCAGCAGGGTAGTGGCTTCACTCAGTGAGCCGGATGCGTTAGTCACGCTGGACAGGCGATTGAGGCTCGCGGTCAGTGCGTTAAGCACATTGCCGGAATCACTTTCGCTGCATTGCTCGATCACCTGGCGACAGATGCCCAGCAATGTCTCGGCGTTGGTCAGGTTCTTGTGTTCCTGTTCAAGCTGTTCCAGTTCGGACTCGCCCAGGCCCAGGCTTTCAAGCTCTTCGAGTTGATAGCTGAGCAGTTGGTGGCGAGCGCGTTGCTCGTCGCCGGAATTGGAAAGGCGTTCCAGTTCCTGGCGCGTCTGGCGCCAGCGTTGGGCGGCCAGGTGGACCTGGCGGGCAAGTTCGGTGGCGCCGGCGTACTCATCCAGCAGCCGGCGATGGGTATCGGTTTTCAGCAGGGACTGGTGCTCATGCTGGCTGTGGATATCAATCAACAGCTCACCCAGGGCTTTCAAATCGCCAAGGGGGCAGGGCGTGCCGTTGATATAGCCACGTGAGCGTCCTTCGGCGGTGATCACCCGGCGCAGGATGCACGGGCCTTCGTTATTGAGGTCGCGCTCGGCCAGCCAGGCCTCGGCCTCGGGAATATCCGCCAGATCGAATGTGGCCAGGATGTCGGCCTTGTCGGCGCCGGGGCGCACCACGCCACTGTCGGCGCGGTCCCCGAGCGTCAGGCCCAGGGCGTCGAGCATGATCGACTTGCCGGCGCCGGTCTCGCCTGTGATTACGCTCATGCCGCGATCCAGTTCGAGATCCAGATGTTCAACGATGGCGTAGTTATGTACAGACAGGTGCACGAGCATGACGGCCGCTCCCAGGCTTTAGGTCTGGTTATTTATACAGTGTTTTGTTTGAGGCTGACAATCCTGACGCTTAGCTCGATTTGCTTGATCGGGTGCTTTTTTTAGCTCAATAAGGAATGTAGGGGCAGGAAATGATCCGAGACATGCGAAAGACTTTTGGTAACGTCCGCGCCCTTGAACCTGAAAATTGTGGCCCCATATACCGGAACAGAAGCGCGAGTTGAGTTCGCGCATGATTTTGAAAGGAGAAAGCTATGGCTGACGAACAGACGCAGGATACGCAAACGCCAGACGCCAATTCGGCTGCCGGTGATGAGCTCGGTACTCGTGTGCAAGTGCTCGAAGAGCAATTGGCCGCAGCGCAGGATCAGTCGTTGCGTGTTGCCGCCGATCTGCAGAACGTCCGCCGCCGTGCCGAGCAGGACGTAGAAAAGGCTCACAAATTCGCCTTGGAAAAATTCGCCAACGACCTGCTGCCGATTATTGACAGCCTGGAGCGTGGCCTTGAATTGTCCAATCCGGATGACGAAAACATCCGCCCGATGCGCGAGGGGATCGAACTGACCCTGAAAATGTTCCAGGACACCCTGAAGCGTTATCAGTTGGAAGCCATCGATCCACTCGGCGGTGAGCCGTTCAACGCCGAGCACCACCAGGCGATGGCGATGCAGGAAAGCCACGACCTGGAGCCCAACAGCGTATTGAAGGTATTCCAGAAGGGCTATCTGCTCAACGGTCGCTTGTTGCGCCCGGCGATGGTGGTGGTGAGCAAGGCTCCCGCACCCGTTTCGCCTTCTATTGATGAGCAGGCTTGAAATCCGCCGCAAGGCCCCCATTTATAAGTCAAGCGATTAAGTGCTACCGCAGTTAGCCACAACTGCTGCGGCAACCAAATTCAAGTTTCGGGAGAGTCAAACATGGGCAAGATTATCGGTATCGACCTGGGGACCACCAACTCGTGCGTCTCGGTCATGGAAAACGGCAAGGCCAAAGTTATCGAAAACGCTGAAGGCGCGCGTACCACGCCGTCGATCATCGCTTACGCCAACGATGGCGAGATCCTGGTTGGTCAGTCGGCCAAGCGTCAGGCCGTTACCAACCCGCACAACACCCTGTACGCGGTGAAGCGTCTGATCGGTCGTAAGTTCGACGAAGAAGTCGTACAGAAAGACATCAAGATGGTGCCTTACAAAATCGCCAAGGCCGACAACGGTGACGCCTGGGTTGAAGTGAACGGCAACAAGATGTCCGCGCCGCAGATCTCGGCTGAAGTCTTGAAAAAGATGAAGAAGACTGCCGAAGACTACCTCGGTGAAACCGTGACCGAAGCGGTCATCACTGTTCCGGCCTACTTCAACGACAGCCAGCGCCAGGCAACCAAAGACGCCGGCCGCATCGCGGGTCTTGACGTAAAACGTATCATTAACGAACCTACCGCAGCGGCCCTGGCCTACGGTATGGACAAGGCCAAAGGCGACCACACTGTGATCGTTTATGACCTGGGCGGTGGTACTTTCGACGTCTCCGTCATCGAGATCGCGGAAGTTGACGGCGAGCACCAGTTCGAAGTGTTGGCCACCAACGGCGACACGTTCCTGGGTGGTGAAGACTTCGACATTCGTCTGATCGACTACCTCGTTGACGAATTCAAGAAAGAAAGCGGCATGAACCTCAAGGGTGACCCGCTGGCGATGCAGCGCCTGAAAGAAGCCGCTGAGAAAGCCAAGATCGAACTGTCGTCGAGCATGTCCACCGACGTGAACCTGCCGTACATCACTGCAGACGCTACCGGTCCTAAGCACTTGAACGTGAAGATCTCGCGCGCCAAGTTGGAAGCACTGGTTGAAGACCTGGTTCAACGCACCATCGAGCCATGCCGCATTGCACTGAAAGACGCCGGTATCGACGTTGGCGCGATCAACGACGTGATCCTGGTCGGTGGCCAGACCCGTATGCCGCTGGTGCAGCAGAAAGTCACCGAGTTCTTCGGTAAAGAAGCACGTAAAGACGTGAACCCGGACGAAGCGGTTGCCATGGGTGCTGCTATCCAGGGCGCGGTATTGGCCGGTGACGTGAAAGACGTGCTGCTGCTGGACGTCAGCCCGCTGACTCTGGGTATCGAAACCATGGGTGGCGTGATGACCGCGCTGATCGAGAAAAACACTACGATTCCTACCAAGAAATCCCAGGTGTTCTCGACTGCCGACGACAACCAGGGCGCCGTGACCATTCACGTGCTGCAAGGCGAGCGCAAGCAAGCTGCGCAGAACAAATCCCTGGGCAAGTTTGACCTGGCCGAGATTCCACCAGCACCCCGTGGCGTGCCTCAGATCGAAGTGACCTTCGACATCGACGCCAACGGTATCCTGCACGTTGGCGCGAAAGACAAGGCGACCGGCAAAGAGCAGAAGATCACCATCAAGGCCAACTCCGGCCTGTCTGATGAAGAAATTCAACAGATGATTCGTGATGCTGAAGCCAACGCTGATGCGGACGCCAAGTTTGCCGAGTTGGCGGGTGCCCGTAACCAGGGTGACGCGCTGGTTCACTCGACGCGCAAAATGGTCGCTGATGCTGGCGACAAGGTGACTGCCGAAGAGAAAACTGCAATCGAAGCCGCTGTAGTTGCCCTGGAAGCCGCTATCAAGGGCGACGACAAGGCCGCTATCGAAGCCAAGGTTGAGGAGCTGTCGAAGGTGTCCGCGCCAGTGGCCCAGAAAATGTACGCCGAACAAGGCCAACCGGCTGAAGGTGCTGCGCAGCAAGCAGAGCCTGAAGCCAAGCACGACGATGTTGTCGATGCCGAGTTCGAAGAAGTCAAAGACCAGAAGTAACTTGGTCGCCCGGTTGACCGCTCACAAGCGGTGACTGGTAGGATGTCGCCGCGCGGGAGCTTGCTCCCGCGTTGGCGTGTCTGGGGTATGCGAATTTTTACAGTATGCGACAGCGTTCGGGTGCTGGCGGTGTGGCCGGGAATGCTCCTGCTTTCCGAGCAGTAAATACCGCGTTTTTAGTCGGGTGGCCGGCTAAAAAGTAGTAATGACCAGGATCGTTGAATTGACGTGAGTTGGGTCCGGGCCTGCATTGGGGCTCAACGAGTTTGGCGAGGCTCAGGAGGGTCTGGCCGAACGTCCTTAAGAGTGCAAAGACTTATGGCAAAGCGTGACTATTACGAAGTATTGGGTGTGGAGCGCGGGGCTAGCGAGGCGGACCTGAAAAAGGCTTACCGTCGCCTGGCGATGAAGCACCACCCGGACCGTAATCCGGATAGCAAAGAATCCGAAGAAATGTTCAAAGAGGCCAATGAGGCCTACGAATGTCTGTCTGATCCCAACAAGCGTGCAGCCTACGACCAGTATGGGCATGCCGGCGTCGACCCGAGCATGGGTGGCGGCGGTGCCGGTTTTGGTGGCCAGAACTTCTCCGATATTTTCGGTGACGTGTTCAGTGATTTCTTTGGCGGTGGTCGTGGTGGCCAGCGTGGCGGGGCCCAGCGTGGCAGCGACCTGCGCTATACCCTGGAGCTGAACCTGGAAGAAGCCGTGCGCGGCACCAGCGTCAACATCCGTGTACCGACGCTGGTCAACTGCAAACCGTGCGACGGCTCGGGTGCCAAGAAGGGCTCTTCGCCCATCACCTGCCCGACCTGCGGCGGTATCGGCCAGGTGCGGATGCAGCAGGGCTTCTTCTCGGTGCAGCAAACCTGCCCGCGTTGCCATGGCCAGGGCAAGATCATTTCCGACCCGTGCGATTCCTGCCATGGCGAAGGTCGCGTCGAAGAGTACAAGACGCTGTCGGTGAAAGTGCCGGCGGGCGTGGATACCGGCGACCGCATTCGTCTGTCGGGTGAAGGGGAAGCCGGTACTCAGGGTGGGCCTACGGGCGACCTGTACGTGGTGATCAATGTGCGCGAGCACTCGATCTTCCAGCGTGATGGCAAGCATCTGTTCTGTGAAGTGCCGATCAGCTTTGTCGACGCGGCCCTGGGTGGTGAGTTGGAAATTCCGACGCTGGACGGTCGGGTCAAACTCAAGATTCCAGAGGGTACGCAGACCGGCAAGCAGTTCCGTATCCGTGGCAAAGGCGTTGCGCCGGTGCGCGGTGGTGGGGCCGGCGACCTGATGTGTCGCGTAGCGGTAGAAACGCCGGTCAACCTGAATCGCCGTCAGCGTGAGCTGCTTGAAGAGTTCCGCAGTTCGTTGGAAGGTGATGACTCTCACTCGCCGAAAACCACGGGCTTTTTCGATGGTGTGAAGCGCTTCTTCGGCGACCTGTAAGGAATTGAGTATGCGACGTATAGCCGTAATGGGCGCTGCCGGGCGCATGGGCAAGACGCTGGTCGAAGCCGTGCAGCAGCGCTCTCCGGCGTCCGGGCTGACCGCGGCGATCGTGCGTCCGGGCAGCACGTTGATCGGTGCGGATGCCGGTGAGTTGGCCTCACTGGGCCGTATCGGCGTTTCGTTGTCCGGTCATCTGGCGCAGGTGGCCGACGAGTTCGACGTGTTGATCGATTTCACGCTGCCGGAGGTGATGCTGGAAAACCTGGCGTTCTGTCGCAAGGCAGGCAAGGCGATGGTGATCGGTACCACCGGTTTGACGGTGGAGCAGAAGCAGTTGCTGGCTCAGGCGGGCAAGGATATCCCGATCGTCTTTGCAGCGAACTTCAGCGTAGGCGTGAATCTGTCCCTCAAGCTGCTGGATATGGCCGCTCGCGTATTGGGTGATGAGGCGGATATCGAGATTATCGAAACCCATCATCGTCACAAGATCGATGCGCCGTCCGGGACTGCCTTGCGGATGGGCGAGGCCATCGCCGATGCGTTGGGGCGTGACCTGTCCAAAGTGGCGGTGTATGGCCGTGAAGGGCACACCGGTGCCCGTGCGCGCGACACCATTGGTTTTGCCACCGTACGCGGTGGTGATGTGGTCGGCGATCACACTGTGCTGTTTGCCACTGAGGGCGAACGCCTGGAAATCACGCACAAGGCTTCCAGTCGCATGACGTTTGCCAAGGGCGCGGTGCGCGCTGCGCTTTGGCTGGAAGGGCGCGAGCCTGGCCTGTACGACATGCGTGATGTGCTCGACCTGCACTAATCGGTAGCTTAAACAGGGCCTCAAGCTTATGCTTGGGCCCCGTTTTACCCGCTAAGCGACGCCCTGTCGCATTCCCCTGCCTTTCAGGCTCATTAGCGGTGGACCAAAAAAGCCTTTTTCTGTAAGCTACAGCTTTAGTGTGTCCACTAAAAGCGCGCAGAATAATTCAGTGAAGAAGCGGGGTGACGTGTCCATACGTCACTCCGCTTTTTTGCAACCTGCGATCGCCCTTTCAGGCTTTATTTACGGGAGGTCTTCTTGACTAAGCCAGCCATACTCGCCCTTGCTGATGGCAGCATTTTTCGCGGCGAAGCCATTGGAGCCGACGGTCAAACCGTTGGTGAGGTGGTGTTCAACACCGCCATGACCGGCTATCAGGAAATCCTTACCGATCCTTCCTACGCCCAACAGATCGTTACCCTGACCTATCCGCACATCGGCAACACCGGTACTACACCGGAAGACGCCGAGTCTGATCGTGTCTGGTCGGCCGGTCTGGTGATTCGTGACCTGCCACTGGTTGCGAGCAACTGGCGTAACACGATGTCGCTGTCCGATTACCTGAAAGCCAACAACGTTGTGGCGATCGCCGGTATCGATACGCGCCGCCTCACGCGCATCCTGCGTGAAAAAGGCTCGCAGAACGGCTGCATCATGGTCGGTGAGAATATCTCCGAAGAGGCCGCGATTGCCGCAGCGCAAGGGTTCCCTGGCCTGAAGGGCATGGACCTGGCGAAAGTCGTCAGCGTCAAAGAGAAGTACGAATGGCGCTCCACTGTCTGGGACCTGAAGACCGACAGCCACGCGACTATCGAGGCCGCCGACTTGCCTTATCACGTTGTGGCCTACGACTACGGCGTGAAGTACAACATCCTGCGCATGCTGGTTGAGCGTGGCTGCCGCGTGACCGTGGTGCCGGCGCAAACCCCGGCCAGCGATGTACTCGCCCTGCAACCGGACGGCGTGTTCCTGTCCAACGGCCCTGGTGACCCGGAGCCATGCGACTACGCGATCCAGGCGATCAAGGACGTGCTGGAAACCGAGATCCCGGTATTCGGTATCTGCCTTGGCCACCAGTTGCTGGCCCTGGCCTCGGGCGCCAAGACCCTGAAAATGGGCCACGGTCACCACGGTGCCAACCACCCCGTGCAGGACCTGGACACCGGCGTTGTCATGATCACCAGCCAGAACCACGGTTTTGCGGTGGATGAGGCGAGCCTGCCTTCGAACGTGCGCGCGATTCACAAGTCGCTGTTCGACGGTTCCCTGCAAGGCATCGAGCGCACCGACAAGAGCGCGTTCAGCTTCCAGGGTCACCCTGAAGCCAGCCCGGGCCCGAACGACGTAGCGCCGCTGTTCGACCGTTTCATCAATGAGATGGCCAAGCGACGCTGACTGAGCGGCCTGCGGGTGGTCCCGAATTTCGGTGGCTCCCGCAGGCTCTTCAAAGAATGTTCAAGACGGCTTGCCGACTGACCTGCGGATTTGAGTGACAAACCCATGCCAAAACGTACAGACATAAAAAGCATCCTGATTCTCGGCGCTGGCCCGATCGTGATCGGCCAGGCCTGCGAATTCGACTACTCCGGCGCCCAGGCCTGTAAAGCCCTGCGCGAGGAGGGTTACCGCGTCATCCTGGTGAACTCCAACCCGGCCACCATCATGACCGACCCGGCCATGGCCGATGCCACCTACATCGAACCGATTAAATGGCAGACCGTTGCCAAGATCATCGAGAAAGAGCGTCCGGACGCGCTGTTGCCCACCATGGGCGGCCAGACCGCACTGAACTGCGCCCTGGACCTGGAGCGCGAAGGCGTCCTGGAGAAGTTCGGCGTCGAGATGATCGGTGCCAACGCCGACACCATCGACAAGGCTGAAGACCGTTCGCGTTTCGACAAGGCGATGAAGTCCATCGGCCTTGATTGCCCGCGCTCCGGTATCGCCCACAGCATGGAAGAGGCCAACGCGGTTCTCGAAAAGCTGGGCTTCCCGTGCATTATCCGTCCGTCCTTCACCATGGGCGGCACCGGTGGTGGCATCGCCTACAACCGTGAAGAGTTCGAAGAAATCTGCGCCCGTGGCCTGGACCTGTCGCCGACCAAAGAGCTGCTGATCGACGAATCCCTGATCGGCTGGAAAGAATACGAGATGGAGGTTGTCCGCGATAAGAAGGACAACTGCATCATCGTCTGCTCCATCGAAAACTTCGACCCGATGGGTGTGCACACCGGTGACTCGATCACCGTTGCGCCGGCGCAGACCCTGACGGACAAGGAATACCAGATCATGCGTAACGCCTCGTTGGCGGTACTGCGTGAAATCGGCGTGGAAACCGGTGGTTCCAACGTTCAGTTCGGCATCTGCCCGGATACCGGCCGCATGGTCGTGATCGAGATGAACCCGCGTGTATCGCGTTCTTCGGCGCTGGCATCGAAAGCCACCGGCTTCCCGATTGCGCGTATCGCGGCCAAGCTGGCGATCGGTTACACCCTGGACGAGTTGCAAAACGAAATCACCGGCGGCGCCATGCCGGCGTCTTTCGAGCCGTCTATCGACTACGTCGTGACCAAGCTGCCGCGTTTTGCCTTCGAGAAATTCGCCAAGGCCGATGCGCGCCTGACCACTCAGATGAAGTCGGTCGGTGAAGTCATGGCCATCGGCCGTACGTTCCAGGAATCCCTGCAGAAAGCCCTGCGCGGCCTGGAAGTCGGCGTGTGCGGCCTGGACGAGAAGCTCGACCTGAGCAACCCGGAAAGCATGAGCATCCTCAAGCGCGAGCTGACCGTGCCGGGCGCCGAGCGTATCTGGTACGTGGCTGACGCCTTCCGTGCCGGCCTGAGCGTCGAAGATATCTTCGGCATGAACATGATCGACCCGTGGTTCCTGGTGCAGATCGAAGACCTGATCAAGGAAGAAGAGAAGGTCAAGACCCTCGGCCTGTCGTCCATCGACCGCGACCTGATGTTCCGCCTCAAGCGCAAAGGCTTCTCCGATCAGCGTCTGGCCAAGCTGCTGGGTGTGACCGAGAAAAACCTGCGTACCCATCGCCACAAGCTGGATATCTTCCCGGTCTACAAGCGCGTTGATACCTGCGCCGCCGAGTTCGCCACCGACACTGCGTACATGTACTCCACCTATGAGGAAGAGTGCGAAGCTGCGCCGTCGGATCGCGACAAGATCATCATCCTCGGTGGCGGCCCGAACCGTATCGGCCAAGGCATCGAGTTTGACTATTGCTGCGTACACGCCGCTCTCGCCCTGCGCGAAGACGGGTACGAGACCATCATGGTCAACTGCAACCCGGAAACGGTTTCCACTGACTACGACACGTCCGACCGCCTGTACTTCGAGCCGGTGACACTGGAAGACGTACTGGAAATCTGCCGCGTCGAGAAGCCAAAAGGCGTGATCGTCCAGTACGGCGGCCAAACCCCGCTGAAACTGGCGCGTGCCCTGGAAGCCGCTGGCGTGCCGATCATCGGTACCAGCCCGGATGCCATCGACCGTGCAGAAGACCGTGAGCGCTTCCAGCAGATGGTCGAGCGCCTGAACCTGCGTCAGCCGCCGAACGCCACCGTGCGCAGCGAAGACGAAGCCATCCGTGCAGCCAGCAAGATCGGTTACCCGCTGGTGGTGCGTCCGTCCTACGTACTGGGCGGCCGCGCGATGGAAATCGTCTACGAAGAAGAAGAGCTCAAGCGCTACCTGCGTGATGCGGTGAAAGTCTCCAACGACAGCCCGGTGCTGCTCGACCACTTCCTCAACTGCGCCATCGAAATGGACGTGGACGCGGTGTGCGACGGTACCGACGTGGTGATCGGCGCGATCATGCAGCACATCGAACAGGCGGGCGTTCACTCCGGTGACTCCGCGTGCTCGCTGCCGCCGTACTCGCTGCCGGCGCACATCCAGGACGAGATGCGCGAACAGGTCAAGAAAATGGCCCTGGAACTGGGTGTGGTCGGCCTGATGAACGTGCAGTTGGCGCTGCAAGGCGAAGACATCTACGTCATCGAAGTCAACCCGCGCGCTTCGCGTACCGTACCGTTCGTGTCCAAGTGCATCGGTGTGTCCCTGGCCATGATCGCTGCGCGCGTGATGGCCGGTAAGACCCTGAAGGAAATCGGCTTCACCAAGGAAATCATTCCGAACTTCTACAGCGTGAAAGAGGCGGTGTTCCCATTCGCCAAATTCCCTGGGGTGGACCCGATCCTGGGCCCGGAAATGAAGTCCACCGGTGAAGTGATGGGCGTGGGCGACACCTTCGGCGAAGCCTTCGCCAAGGCCCAGATGGGCGCCAGCGAAGTGCTGCCGACCGGCGGTACTGCGTTTATCAGCGTGCGCGATGACGACAAGCCACTGGTTGCGGGTGTGGCCCGTGATCTGATCAACTTGGGCTTCGAAGTCGTGGCTACCGCCGGGACCGCCAAGCTGATCGAAGCTGCCGGCCTGAAAGTACGCCGCGTGAACAAAGTGACGGAGGGCCGTCCGCACGTGGTCGACATGATCAAGAATGACGAAGTCACCCTGATCATCAACACCACCGAAGGTCGCCAGTCGATCGCGGACTCCTACTCCATTCGTCGTAATGCCTTGCAGCACAAGATCTACTGCACCACCACCATTGCTGCTGGCGAAGCCATCTGCGAAGCGCTCAAGTTCGGTCCGGAAAAGACCGTGCGTCGCTTGCAGGATCTACACGCAGGATTGAAGGCATGAGCATAACCAAATACCCGATGACCGTTCAGGGCGCTCGCGCCCTGGAAGAGGAGCACGCCCATCTGACCAAAGTCGTACGTCCAAAGCTGAGCCAGGACATCGGTACGGCCCGCGAGTTGGGTGACTTGAAGGAAAACGCCGAATACCACGCTGCTCGCGAGCAGCAGGGTATGGTCGAGGCGCGGATCCGTGATATCGAAGGCCGCATGCAGAATGCGGTGATCATCGACGTCACGACCATCCCGCATACCGGCAAGGTGATTTTTGGCACCACGGTGGAAATCGCCAACGTCGAGACCGATGAGCGCGTTGTTTATCACATCGTGGGCGAAGACGAGGCTGACTTCAAACTCGGCAAGATCTCCGTCGGTTCACCGCTTGCCCGTGCCTTGATTGCCAAGGAAGAAGGGGACGTGGTGTCTGTGAAAACCCCCGGCGGCGTGATCGAGTACGAGATTGTTGAAGTTCGTCACATCTGAAAGACGGCGCCCGCTTCGTGCGGGCGCCATGCTTTGGCAGCTCTCCCAGATGCTTTGGGTGGGTGGCCTGTGGTTGTTGCACATTGGCGTGCTGCCAGCGCTGGGTTTGATTGGCCTGGCACCGCTGCTGATCGATGAGATCGACGAATTGCTCAGTGCGTTGCTGGTGGCTTTTGCGGCGGCGTGCGTGACCCTCCAGGCATTAGTGCTGGTCAAGGCTGAAGGCCTGGGGAGTTTGTGGCGGGATATTCGCGGCCAACTGCTATTGATGGCGCTGTATGCGTGCGCAATGTATTGCGTCGTGCATGTCTGGCTGCCGCAAGCGTTGCGCTGGCAGCTATTCAGTTATCTTGTGCTAGGGTTCTCCGGCCTGGTGCTGGTTATACAGCCCGCACCGGGATGGAGTGGCGGGGCGCGCGAAGCACGCCCCTGACCCTTGTCATCATTTGAAGCGATGAACGTTCGACAGTTGCTTGTTGACGCTGAAATTCTTGCGATACAGCAGCGCCATCTTGCCGATAACCTGAACCAGGTCCGCCTTGCCCACCTTGCACAATTCTGCAACGGCGGCCAGGCGCGCTTCGCGATCAAGGATATTGACCTTGATCTTGATCAGTTCATGATCATTGAGTGCGCGTTCGAATTCGGCTAACACACCTTCAGTCAAACCGTTGTCTGCCACAATCAGAACTGGTTTCAGATGGTGGCCAATGGATTTGTACTGTTTCTTCTGCTCTTGAGTGAGCGGCATAATCTGACCCCTGCGTCTGATCTTGTAAAAAGCGGCGGCCAGTTTACCCGAGCGAGTCCGGGACCGCCCAGTTAATCACGACCCGTTTTATTTTCGAGGTGGCCCGTGGCCCGTTCCAAAACCAGCCTTAAGTGGCTACAAGAGCATTTCAACGATCCTTACGTCAAAAAGGCGCAGAAGGACGGCTACCGTTCCCGGGCCAGCTACAAATTGCTGGAGATCCAGGACAAGGACAAATTGATCCGTCCCGGCATGAGCGTTATTGACCTGGGCGCGGCCCCGGGTGGCTGGTCCCAGGTGACCAGTCGTCTGATTGGTGGGCAGGGCCGCTTGATCGCTTCAGACATCCTGGAGATGGACAGCATCCCGGATGTGACCTTTGTTCATGGTGATTTCACCCAGGACACCGTGCTCGCAGAGATTCTTGAGGCGGTGGGAAATTCGCAGGTAGACCTTGTGATTTCCGACATGGCCCCCAATATGAGTGGATTACCGGCCGTCGATATGCCGCGTGCCATGTTCCTGTGTGAACTGGCGCTGGACCTGGCGGGTCGGGTACTGCGTCCTGGTGGTGATTTCCTGGTGAAAGTCTTCCAGGGCGAAGGGTTTGACGAGTACCACAAGAACATCCGCAAGCTGTTCGACAAGGTGCAGACACGCAAGCCTGACTCTTCCCGGGACAGGTCTCGGGAGCAATACCTGCTCTGTCGCGGCTTTCGCGGCGTTGAAGGCGCGGCGAGCGAAGAGCGTTTTTGAGAGATTCGAGGAGGGCGATAGGTTTTTTTATATCGCTTTCGTCATGAAGCTTTACGATTATTGTGTAGTCAAAGTTTCACAAAGGGTTACAGACGGCGCCTGCCAGTGGTGTAGGTAATGTAGTAAGTTAGGCCGGTGAATATCATGCGAAGCGCGCGCCAGTAGCGGAGCTTGCTTCAGAGGGTAGTTAATTGAACGATATGGCAAAGAATCTGATCCTGTGGTTGATCATCGCGGCTGTCCTGGTGACGGTGATGAACAACTTCTCCAGCCCTAACGAGCCGCAGACCCTCAACTATTCCGACTTCATCCAGCAAGTTAAGGATGGCAAGGTCGAGCGCGTGGCGGTTGATGGCTACGTGATTACCGGCAAGCGTATTGATGGCGACAGCTTCAAGACCATTCGTCCGGCCATTCAGGACAACGGTCTGATCGGCGACCTGGTGGACAACAAGGTCGTTGTGGAAGGCAAGCAGCCTGAGCAGCAGAGCATCTGGACCCAGCTCCTGGTAGCCAGCTTCCCGATCCTGGTGATTATCGCCGTGTTCATGTTCTTCATGCGCCAGATGCAAGGGGGCGCGGGAGGCAAGGGCGGGCCGATGAGCTTCGGCAAGAGCAAGGCACGCCTGCTCTCCGAGGACCAGGTGAAAACCACCCTGGCGGATGTCGCCGGTTGCGACGAAGCCAAGGAAGAAGTCGGTGAGCTGGTCGAGTTCCTGCGTGATCCGGGCAAGTTCCAGCGCCTGGGCGGACGCATTCCTCGTGGCGTACTGATGGTCGGCCCTCCGGGTACCGGCAAAACCTTGTTGGCCAAGGCGATTGCCGGCGAAGCCAAGGTGCCGTTCTTCACCATTTCCGGTTCTGACTTTGTCGAGATGTTCGTCGGTGTCGGTGCCAGCCGTGTTCGCGATATGTTCGAACAGGCCAAGAAACACGCGCCATGCATCATCTTCATCGACGAAATCGATGCCGTGGGTCGCCATCGTGGCGCCGGCATGGGTGGCGGTCATGACGAGCGTGAGCAGACCCTCAACCAGTTGCTGGTGGAGATGGACGGTTTCGAGATGAATGACGGCATCATCGTCATCGCTGCAACCAACCGTCCTGACGTACTGGACCCTGCGCTGCTGCGTCCTGGCCGTTTCGACCGCCAGGTGGTGGTGGGCTTGCCGGACATCCGCGGTCGCGAACAGATCCTCAAGGTCCACATGCGTAAAGTGCCAATGGGCGACGACGTGGCCCCGGCCGTGATTGCCCGTGGTACCCCAGGCTTCTCCGGTGCTGATTTGGCCAACCTGGTCAACGAGGCTTCGTTGTTCGCAGCCCGTACCGGCAAGCGCATCGTTGAAATGAAAGAGTTCGAATTGGCCAAGGACAAGATCATGATGGGCGCAGAGCGCAAATCCATGGTCATGTCCGAGAAGGAAAAGCAGAACACTGCGTATCACGAAGCGGGTCACGCCATCGTGGGTCGAGTTGTGCCTGAGCATGACCCGGTCTACAAGGTCTCGATCATTCCACGTGGTCGTGCCTTGGGCGTGACGATGTTCCTGCCGGAAGAGGATCGTTACAGCCTCTCCAAGCGTGCGCTGATCAGCCAGATCTGTTCGCTGTACGGCGGTCGGATTGCGGAAGAGATGACGTTGGGCTTCGACGGTGTCACCACCGGCGCTTCCAACGACATCATGCGCGCCAGCCAGATCGCCCGGAACATGGTGACCAAGTGGGGTTTGTCGGAGAAACTCGGTCCGTTGATGTATGCCGAGGAAGAAGGCGAAGTATTCCTGGGGCGTGGCGGTGGCGGTCAAAGTGCCAGTTTTTCGGGCGAGACAGCCAAGCTGATCGACTCCGAGGTGCGCAGCATCATTGACCAGTGCTATGGCACGGCCAAGCAGATCCTCACCGACAACCGCGACAAGCTGGACGCGATGGCTGATGCGCTGATGAAATACGAGACTATTGATGCCGATCAGATCGACGACATCATGGCGGGGCGTACGCCTCGTGAGCCTCGCGATTGGGAAGGTGGTTCGGGTACCTCGGGCACTCCGCCAGTGGTGCAGAATGAACGTCCTGAAGCTCCGATCGGCGGCCCGGCGGCTGACCATTAAGGTTTGAAATGATTTCTGCGTCGTCCTCCACCCGGTTGCCTTGCGGCAACCGGGTTCTTGATTTGGCCCATACGCATGTCATGGGCATTCTTAATGTAACTCCCGACTCGTTTTCCGATGGCGGCCGCTTCAGTCAGCAGGATGCCGCGTTGCGTCATGCCGAGGCGATGGTGGCTGCCGGCGCGACGTTGATTGATGTCGGCGGCGAGTCGACTCGGCCGGGTGCCCGCGTTGTTTCTCCTGTGGAGGAACTGGAGCGGGTGGCGCCGATTGTCGAGCGCATTGCGCGCGAGCTGGATGTGATCATCTCGGTGGACACGTCAACGCCGGCGGTGATGCGGGAAACTGCACGCCTGGGAGCGGGCCTGATTAATGATGTGCGTTCGTTGCAGCGCGACGGTGCCCTCGACGCCGCAGCGGCGACCGGCCTGCCCGTGTGTCTGATGCATATGCTGGGAGAACCCGGCAATATGCAGGATAATCCGCACTACGACGACCTGGTTGGCGAGGTAAGCAGCTTCCTGGCTGACAGAGTCGCCCAGTGCGCGTCAGTGGGCATTGGCGCTGAAAAGATCATTCTCGATCCCGGGTTTGGCTTCGCCAAGACCCTGCAGCATAATTTAAGCCTGTTCAAGCATATGCAAGCCCTGCACGCCCTTGGTCGGCCTCTTCTGGTCGGTGTTTCGCGCAAGAGCATGATAGGGCAGGCCCTGAATCGCCCGGTGGGTGAGCGGCTGTATGGCGGCCTCGCGCTGGCTGCGCTTGCCATGAC
The DNA here is from genome assembly GCF_900005715.1 of Pseudomonas sp. 34 E 7. NCBI lineage: Bacteria > Pseudomonadati > Pseudomonadota > Gammaproteobacteria > Pseudomonadales > Pseudomonadaceae > Pseudomonas > Pseudomonas sp. 34 E 7. Next base: position 49,697 of record NZ_CVTX01000188.1, on the reverse strand, counting down.
CAAGGGCGCTCGTATTTTGCGTGTGCATGATGTCGCCGAGACGGTGGACGTGGTGCGCATGATTGCCGCTGTAGAATCAGCCGAATAAGAATGATGGAGCACTCATGACTAAGAAATATTTTGGCACCGACGGTATTCGTGGTCGGGTCGGTGAATACCCGATTACCCCAGATTTCATGCTCAAGCTGGGTTGGGCGGCAGGCATGGCATTCCGCAGCATGGGCGCGTGCCGCATCCTGGTGGGCAAGGACACGCGTATTTCCGGCTACATGTTTGAATCCGCGCTGGAGGCAGGGTTGTCCGCCGCGGGTGCCGACGTGATGCTGCTGGGCCCCATGCCTACACCGGCGATCGCCTACCTGACGCGTACCTTTCATGCTCAAGCCGGTATCGTGATCAGTGCTTCGCACAATCCGCACGATGACAATGGCATCAAGTTTTTCTCGGGGCAGGGCACCAAGTTGCCGGACGAGATCGAGCTGATGATCGAAGAGCTGCTGGATGCGCCGATGACGGTGGTTGAGTCCAGCAAGCTGGGCAAGGTGTCGCGTATCAACGATGCCTCCGGTCGCTACATCGAATTCTGTAAAAGCAGCGTGCCGAGCAGCACCAATTTCGCCGGGCTGAAGATCGTCGTCGATTGTGCCCATGGTGCGACGTACAAGGTGGCGCCGAGTGTCTTCAAGGAGCTCGGTGCGCAAGTCACTGTGCTGTCGGCTCAGCCCAACGGGTTGAACATCAACGACAACTGCGGTTCCACGCACATGGAGCAGTTGCAGGCGGCGGTTCTGGCCGAGCATGCAGACCTGGGCATCGCCTTTGACGGCGATGGCGACCGCGTGTTGATGGTGGATCACACCGGCATGATCGTGGATGGCGACGACCTGCTGTTCATCATTGCCCGCGACTTGCATGAGCGTAACAAGCTGCAAGGGGGTGTCGTCGGTACGCTGATGAGTAACCTGGGGCTTGAATTGGCGTTGGCTGAACTGGGGATTCCCTTCATTCGCGCCAATGTCGGTGACCGTTACGTGATCGCCGAGTTGCTGGAGCGCAATTGGCTGATTGGTGGTGAAAACTCGGGGCATGTCGTTTGCTTCCAGCACACCACCACGGGCGACGCAATCATCGCCGCGCTGCAGGTGTTGCTGGCCTTGCGTCGTCGCGAAGAGAGCCTGGCGCAGGCGCGACAGGCGCTGCGCAAGTGCCCGCAGGTGCTGCTCAATGTGCGTTTCGGCGGTGGCGAAAATCCAATCGAGCACCCCTCTGTCAAGGAAGCGTGCGAGCGTGTAACCCAGGCAATGGCGGGGCGTGGGCGGGTGTTGTTGCGCAAGTCCGGCACAGAGCCTCTGGTGCGTGTCATGGTCGAAGGCGAGGACGAAACACAGGTTCGCGGCCATGCCGAAGACCTGGCAAAACTGGTAACTGAAGTTTGCGCCTGAATTCGGCTTGCCAGTGATGGTGTGGTTGGGTAACATCTGCGCCCACTTTGACCGACGGGGTACAGCATGCGTCGCACGATGGTAGCTGGTAACTGGAAGATGCACGGTACCCGCGCCAGTGTCGCTGAGCTGATCAATGGCCTTCGTCACCTGGCCTTGCCTGGCGATGTGGATGTTGCGGTTTTCCCGCCTTTCCTGCATGTCGGCCAAGTGGTTGATGGCTTGAAAGGTCAGTCGATTCAGGTCGGTGCGCAGAATTGCGCGGTGGAACCCGCCCAAGGTGCGTTGACTGGTGAGATTGCGCCGAGTCAGTTGGTTGATGCGGGTTGTGCCTATGTGCTTGTTGGGCACTCCGAGCGCCGCCAGTTGATGGGTGAAAGCGATCAGATGCTCAACCGCAAGTTCGCAGCGGCACAGGCTTGTGGCTTGATCCCGGTGTTGTGCATAGGGGAAACCCTTGAGCAACGCGAATCGGGCAAGACGCTTGAAGTTGTCTCGCGTCAGCTGGGCAGCATCATCGAGGAGCTGGGTGTTGGTGCGTTTGCAAAGGCAGTAATCGCTTACGAGCCGGTCTGGGCCATTGGTACCGGGCTGACTGCTACACCGCAACAGGCGCAGGATGTGCACGCCGCCATCCGCGCGCAGTTGGCGGCAGAAAATTCTGAAGTCGCACAAGGTGTGCGGCTTCTATACGGCGGCAGCGTGAAGGCGGCCAATGCGGTCGAACTGTTCGGCATGCCGGATATCGATGGGGGGCTCATTGGTGGAGCTTCCCTGAATGCAGATGAGTTCGGTGCGATCTGTCGCGCCGCGGGAAACTGAAAAAATGCTGGAAACAGTCGTAGTCGTTTTTCATCTGTTGGCTGCCCTGGGCGTAGTTGCCCTGGTTTTGTTGCAACAGGGTAAAGGTGCGGATGCTGGTGCGTCTTTCGGTGCAGGTGCTTCAAATACTGTATTCGGAAGCCAAGGTTCCTCTACCTTTCTTAGTAAGTTTACTGCTATACTTGCCGCCGGTTTCTTCATAACCAGCTTGGGGTTAGGTTACTTTGCTAAAGAGAAGGCTCATGTGCTGACTCAAGTAGGTTTGCCAAACCCAGCAGTGTTGGAAGTACCAAAAGCAAAACCGGCTTCTGATGATGTCCCGGTGCTTCAAGAGCAAAAGTCGGCTACTCCAGCGACTGACGTGCCTCCAGCTCAAGAGCAGAAGTAAGAAGGTTGTAAACGCTGTATTGCCGAGGTGGTGGAATTGGTAGACACGCAACCTTGAGGTGGTTGTGCCCATAGGGTGTAGGGGTTCGAGTCCCCTTCTCGGTACCAATTATCAGGAGAGCCCGCTGTTGCGGGCTTTCTTGTAGGTGGAAGGTTACATTGACCCTGTAAGGGATCGGTCGTATACTTCCGCCCCAGCTTTGTCGCGGGGTGGAGCAGTCTGGTAGCTCGTCGGGCTCATAACCCGAAGGTCGTCGGTTCAAATCCGGCCCCCGCAACCAGTTTTAGCGGAGCCCCTTTTAAGGGGCTTTTTGTTAGCTGGACACTTTCAACGCCGCTGTTCGACGGCGTTTCAAGGATGGGCGTTTCGCCCATTTTTTTATTTTGCACAGCATGCACATACATGCACGAGGGGGTTCAGGTGTCGAGCAAGCTAGAAGAGTTGCAGGCCTTGCTGGCCCCGGTGGTCGTGGCCCTAGGCTATGAATGCTGGGGTATTGAGTTTTCGGCTCAAGGTCGCCACTCAATGTTGCGCGTTTATATCGATAAAGAGGGCGGCGTGCTGGTGGACGATTGTGCAATTGTCAGCCGTCAGATCAGCGGTGTCCTGGATGTTGAAGATCCGATTTCCGTTGAATACACCCTTGAAGTTTCCTCGCCAGGCATGGAACGCCCACTGTTCACTATTGATCAGTTTGCAAAATTTGCCGGTGAACAAGTGAAGATCAAGCTGCGCTCCCCGTTCGAAGGGCGACGCAACTTTCAGGGCCTTCTGCGCGGTGTAGAAGAGCAGGATGTCGTGGTGCAGGTAGAAGACCACGAGTTCCTGTTGCCGATCGATATGATCGACAAGGCCAACATTATTCCCAGTTTTGACTGAGACGCGGATCCCGCGGATCCAATGGCTTGCGAAAGGCGAGGCGTACGATGAGCAAAGAAGTACTGCTGGTTGTTGAGTCGGTATCCAATGAAAAGGGCGTACCGGCAAACGTGATTTTTGAAGCGCTGGAGCTGGCCCTGGCCACTGCTACCAAAAAGCGTTTTGAAGATGAAGTTGATCTGCGTGTGGAAATCAACCGCCACACCGGTGCCTATGAGACTTTCCGTCGCTGGACGGTCGTCGAAGAAGCCGATCTTGATGATCCGGCGATTGAAACCTGGCCGAGCAAGGTTGCGCAAACGCACCCTGGCGCCAACGTCGGTGATGTCGTCGAAGAAAAGATCGAATCGATCGAGTTCGGCCGTATCGCTGCACAGACCGCCAAGCAGGTCATTGTGCAGAAGGTTCGCGAAGCCGAGCGTGCTCAAGTCGTTGACGCCTATCGCGAACGCCTGGGTGAAATCATCTCCGGTACCGTGAAAAAAGTAACCCGCGACAACGTGATCGTCGACCTGGGCAACAACGCCGAAGCGTTGCTGGCCCGTGAAGACATCATCTCTCGCGAAACCTTCCGTGTCGGCGTGCGCTTGCGTGCGCTGCTCAAGGAAATCCGCACCGAGAACCGCGGCCCTCAGTTGATCCTGTCGCGTACCGCGCCGGAAATGCTGATCGAGCTGTTCCGTATCGAAGTGCCGGAAATCGCCGAAGGCCTGATCGAAGTCATGGCTGCGTCCCGCGACCCGGGTTCGCGCGCCAAGATCGCGGTCCGTTCCAAGGACAAACGCATCGACCCGCAGGGCGCTTGCATTGGTATGCGCGGTTCGCGCGTCCAGGCAGTGTCGGGCGAATTGGGCGGTGAGCGTGTGGACATCGTGCTGTGGGACGATAACCCGGCGCAGTTCGTGATCAACGCCATGTCGCCGGCTGAAGTGGCGGCAATTATCGTTGACGAAGATGCCCATGCAATGGACATCGCCGTTGGCGCAGACAATCTGGCTCAGGCCATTGGTCGTGGTGGTCAGAACGTGCGTCTGGCCAGCCAACTGACCGGTTGGACCCTGAACGTGATGACCGAATCGGACATCCAGGCTAAGCAGCAAGCTGAAACCGGTGACATCCTGCGCAACTTTATCGAAGAGCTGGAAGTCGATGAAGATCTGGCGCAGGTGCTGGTAGATGAAGGCTTCACCAGCCTGGAAGAGATTGCCTACGTACCGTTGGAAGAAATGCTCAACATCGACGGCTTTGACGAAGACACCGTCAACGAGCTTCGCGCTCGGGCCAAGGATCGTTTGTTGACTAAAGCCATCGCTACTGAGGAAAAGCTGGCAGACGCCCATCCGGCCGAAGACCTGCTCTCGCTTGAGGGTATGGACAAGGATTTGGCGATGGAACTGGCGGTGCGCGGCGTAATTACCCGCGAAGACCTGGCCGAGCAGTCTATTGACGATCTGCTCGACATCGACGGCATTGACGAAGATCGTGCCGGCAAGTTGATCATGGCCGCCCGAGCCCATTGGTTCGAGTAATTAGGCGCGGCCTGAGGAGAGAAGTGCATGACGCAAGTCACGGTGAAACAACTGGCCGATGAGGTCAAAACACCGGTAGAGCGCCTGTTGCAGCAGATGCGTGAGGCAGGTCTGCCGCACACCGCCGCCGAGGAACATGTGAGCGACAGTGAGAAGCAGTCTTTGCTGACTCACTTGAAAAGCAGCCACAAGGCGAAAGTGGAAGAACCGCGCAAGATTACATTGCAGCGCAAAACTACCAGCACCCTGCGTGTTGCAGGTAGCAAGAGCATCAGCGTTGAAGTACGCAAGAAGAAAGTCTTCGTACAGCGCAGCCCGGAAGAAATCGAAGCCGAGCGCAAACGCGAGCTGGATGAACGTCGCGCAGTAGAAAATGCTGCTCGTCAGAAGGCTGAAGAAGAAGCCAAGCGTCGCGCCGAAGAAGAAGCGCGTCGCCAGCCTGCTGCTGCGCAACCTGCCAGCACTGAAGCGGTCGCCGCTCCTGTTGAAGCGGTGCGTGAGGCTGCCCCGGTGGCTGCCGCACCTGCTCCTGCAGCAGATCGCAAGCGCGACGAACCTCGTCGTCCGGACAAACCACGTGCCGACGATAACAATCGTCGCGGTGGTGGCGGTGATGGCGAGCGTAAAAACGCTCCGCATCGCGCCTCGGTCAAAGAGAAAGCGCCTGCGCCACGCGTTGCCCCACGTACCACCGACGAAGAAAGCGACAGCTTCCGTCGTGGTGGTCGCGGCAAGGCCAAGCTGAAAAAGCGCAATGCCCACGGTTTCCAGAGCCCAACCGGCCCGGTCGTGCGTGATGTGCAGATCGGCGAGACCATCACCGTTGGCGATCTTGCCAATCAGATGTCGGTCAAGGCGGCTGAAATCATCAAGTTCATGTTCAAACTGGGTACCCCAGCGACCATCAACCAGGTGCTTGATCAGGAAACTGCTCAACTGGTAGCCGAAGAACTGGGCCACAAAGTGACCCTGGTCAGCGACACCGCCCTGGAAGATTCCCTGGCCGAGTCCCTGAAGTTTGAAGGTGAGACGTTCTCCCGTGCGCCGGTCGTGACCGTAATGGGCCACGTTGACCATGGTAAGACGTCGCTGCTCGACTACATCCGTCGTGCCAAGGTAGCGGCTGGCGAAGCCGGTGGTATCACCCAGCACATCGGTGCGTACCACGTTGAAACCGAGCGCGGCATGGTCACCTTCCTCGACACCCCGGGTCACGCCGCGTTTACCGCAATGCGTGCCCGTGGTGCCAAGGCGACCGACATCGTGATCCTGGTGGTTGCAGCGGACGACGGCGTAATGCCGCAGACCATTGAAGCTGTCCAGCACGCCAAGGCCGCCGGTGTTCCACTGGTGGTTGCAGTGAACAAGATCGACAAGCCGGGCGCCGATCTCGATCGCATCCGTAGCGAACTGTCGGTTCACGGCGTGACGTCCGAAGAGTGGGGCGGTGATACGCCGTTCGTTTCGGTCTCGGCCAAAGTCGGTACCGGTGTGGACGAACTGCTCGAAGCGGTGCTGCTGCAAGCCGAAGTACTCGAACTGAAAGCAACCCCATCGGCCCCAGGCCGCGGTGTTGTGGTTGAATCGCGTCTCGACAAGGGTCGTGGCCCGGTTGCTACCGTACTGGTTCAAGACGGTACCCTGCGCCAAGGCGACATGGTGCTGGTCGGTTCGAACTATGGCCGCGTGCGTGCCATGCTCGACGAGAACGGCAAGCCAATCAAGGAAGCCGGTCCTTCCATCCCTGTCGAGATCCTCGGCCTGGACGGTACCCCGGACGCTGGCGACGAGATGAGTGTGGTTGCCGACGAGAAGAAAGCCCGTGAAGTGGCTCTGTTCCGTCAAGGCAAGTTCCGCGAAGTCAAACTGGCTCGTGCTCACGCCGGCAAGCTGGAAAACATCTTCGAGAACATGGGCCAGGCAGAGAAGAAGACGCTCAACATCGTCCTCAAATCTGACGTACGTGGTTCCCTCGAAGCGTTGAACGGCGCCTTGAACGGCCTGGGTAACGACGAAGTGCAAGTGCGCGTTGTCGGTGGCGGTGTCGGTGGTATCACCGAATCCGACGCCAACCTGGCGCTGGCTTCCAACGCTGTACTGTTCGGCTTCAACGTGCGTGCCGATGCCGGCGCTCGCAAGATCGTCGAGCAGGAAGGCCTGGACATGCGTTACTACAACGTCATCTACGACATCATCGAAGACGTCAAGAAAGCCCTTACCGGCATGCTTGGCAGTGACGTCCGGGAGAACATCCTGGGTATCGCCGAGGTGCGTGACGTGTTCCGCTCGCCGAAATTCGGCGCGATCGCCGGTTGCATGGTTATCGAAGGTACGGTGCACCGTAACCGTCCAATCCGTGTACTGCGTGAAGACATCGTTATCTTCGAAGGCGAGCTGGAATCCCTGCGCCGCTTCAAGGATGACGCTTCCGAAGTACGTGCCGGCATGGAATGCGGTATCGGCGTCAAGAGCTACAACGACGTCAAGCCTGGCGACAAGATCGAAGTCTACGAGAAGGTTCAGGTTGCTCGCAGCCTCTAACTCGCGCACTTCCGGAGCCACGCCGCGTGTGGGCATGCAGATGCCCCGCGTAGCGTACGGACTCTAAACGCAACGCCCGGTCTGGCTTTTGTCAGGCCGGGCGTTTGCCGCTTTCAGACCCCACGGGTTTCACCGTGTGGCAGTAACAGGTAACAAGACATGGCAAAAGAATACAGCCGTACCCAGCGTATCGGCGATCAGATGCAGCGCGAGCTGGCTCAACTGATCCGTCGCGAAGTCAAAGACCCGCGCGTTGGCCTGGTCACCATCACCGCCGTTGAAGTGAGCCGTGACGTGGGTCACGCCAAGATCTTCATCACCGTGATGGGCCAGGACAACAGCGAAGAAATCGCGCAAAGCATCAAGGTGCTCAACGCCGCCGCAGGTTTCCTGCGCATGCAGTTGGCCCGTGAAATGAAGTTGCGCAGCGTTCCCCAGTTGCACTTCCACTACGACGAAAGCGTCGTGCGTGGCGCGCACCTGTCGGCATTGATCGAGCGCGCCGTGGCTGAAGACAGCCAGCATCCGTCCACACCTGAAGACGCCAAGGAGTAAGCGGTGGCTCAGGTCAAACGTATCCGCCGTAACGTCAGTGGCATCATTCTGCTCGACAAACCTATTGGCTTTACCTCCAATGCTGCGTTGCAGAAGGTCCGCTGGCTGCTCAATGCCGAGAAGGCCGGGCACACCGGCAGCCTCGATCCCCTGGCCACCGGCGTACTGCCGTTGTGCTTTGGCGAGGCGACCAAGTTCTCGCAATACCTGCTCGATTCCGACAAGGGTTATGAAACCCTGATGCAACTGGGCAAGACCACCACCACGGCCGATGCTGAAGGTGATGTCCTTCAGGTTCGCGATGTGACCGTTGGTCGTGCCGATATTGAAGCCGCCTTACCCGCTTTCCGTGGGCAAATCAGCCAGATACCGCCGATGTACTCGGCGCTCAAGCGTGATGGCCAGCCTCTTTACAAGCTGGCGCGTGCCGGTGAAGTGGTGGAGCGCGAACCGCGTTCTGTTACTATTGCCCGGCTGGAATTGCTCGCCTGTGAAGGTGACACTGCCCGATTGGCGGTGGACTGCAGCAAAGGCACCTATATCCGCACCCTGGTGGAAGATATTGGTGAGCAGCTGGGTTGTGGCGCATACGTTGCCGAACTGCGACGTACACAGGCCGGCCCTTTCACCCTGGCCCAGACGGTCACGCTGGAAGAGCTCGAAGCGGTACATGCCGAAGGCGGTAATGAGGCGGTTGATCGCTTCCTGATGCCATCGGACAGCGGTTTGCTGGATTGGCCATTGCTGCACTTTTCGGAGCACAGCGCGTTCTACTGGCTCAACGGCCAGCCGGTACGCGCCCCGGATGCCCCGAAATTCGGCATGGTGCGAGTACAGGATCATAACGGTCGCTTTATCGGTATCGGTGAAGTGAGCGAAGACGGGCGCATCGCGCCGCGTCGACTGATTCGGTCAGAATGACCGAACGAGTGTGGCTGTTAACAGGCATGGTCAACACTCATTTTTAGATACAGGGATTTGTCCCTGGCCTGTTGAAACCGCCCTTTGGGTGGTTTCCTGAAAAAAGGATTGCCTCATGGCTCTCGACGTTCAAGAAAAAGCACAAATCGTAGCTGACTATCAGCAAGCTGTTGGTGACACTGGTTCGCCAGAAGTGCAAGTTGCACTGCTGACCCACAACATCAACAAACTGCAAGGTCACTTCAAGGCCAACGGTAAAGATCACCACTCCCGTCGTGGTCTGATCCGCATGGTAAACCAGCGCCGTAAGCTGCTGGACTACCTGAAAGGCAAGGATCTGGGTCGTTATCAGGCTCTGATCGGTCGCCTGGGTCTGCGTCGCTAATCAGCGATTGCGCTAGAGGTTGGTTGTCTGCCGTGTGTCAGTGGGATTCCCGCTGGCCCATGGCAGGCTCCCAGCCTCAAGTTTTATCTGGATACACGTTTTACCCTGGACAAGGGTTGGGCCGATTCCCGACGTTGCCCAAGAATTTCGCAAGAAGACAAGTTCCCCAAGAGCCACAAAGAAGGTAGGACACCGTGAACCCGGTTATCAAAAAATTCCAGTTCGGTCAGTCGACCGTTACCCTCGAGACAGGCCGTATCGCCCGTCAAGCCTCCGGCGCAGTGCTGGTTACCGTTGACGACGACGTTACCGTACTGGTGACCGTGGTTGGCGCCAAGACCGCTGACCCGAGCAAAGGCTTTTTCCCTCTGTCCGTTCACTACCAGGAAAAAACTTACGCTGCCGGTAAGATCCCTGGCGGTTTCTTCAAGCGCGAAGGCCGTCCTTCCGAGAAAGAAACCCTGACTTCCCGACTGATCGACCGTCCGATCCGTCCGCTGTTCCCGGAAGGCTTCATGAACGAAGTGCAGGTTGTCTGCACCGTCGTTTCCACCAGCAAGAAAACCGATCCGGACATCGCTGCGATGATCGGTACTTCGGCTGCCCTGGCTATCTCGGGCATCCCGTTTGATGGCCCGATCGGCGCCGCCCGTGTTGCGTTCCACGAAAGCACCGGCTACCTGCTGAACCCGACTTACGAGCAACAAAAAGCATCGAGCCTGGACATGGTCGTTGCTGGTACCTCGGAAGCCGTATTGATGGTTGAATCGGAAGCCAAAGAGCTGACCGAAGACCAGATGCTGGGCGCCGTGCTGTTTGCCCACGACGAGTTCCAGGTGGTGATCAACGCCGTCAAGGAACTGGCTGCCGAAGCTGCCAAGCCAACCTGGACCTGGGCTCCACAACCAGAAGCCACTGCTCTGCTGGGCGCTATCCGTGCCGAATTCGGCGACGCGATCTCCCAGGCTTACGCCATCACCGTCAAGGCCGACCGTTACGCTCGCCTGGGCGAGCTGAAGGATCAGGTTGTCGCCAAGCTGTCCGGTGAAGAAGGCCAGCCTTCTTCCAGCGAAGTCAAAGCGGCTTTCGGTGAAATCGAATACCGCACCGTTCGCGAAAACATCGTTAACGGCAAGCCACGCATCGACGGTCGCGACACACGCACCGTACGTCCGTTGAACATCGAAGTCGGTGTTCTGCCGAAGACTCACGGTTCGGCGCTGTTCACCCGTGGTGAAACCCAGGCCCTGGTGGTCGCGACCCTGGGCACCGCCCGTGACGCGCAACTGCTGGACACCCTGGAAGGCGAGAAAAAAGACCCGTTCATGCTGCACTACAACTTCCCTCCGTTCTCGGTGGGCGAGTGTGGTCGCATGGGCGGTGCTGGTCGTCGTGAAATCGGTCACGGCCGTCTGGCCCGTCGTTCGATTGCCGCGATGCTGCCGGCTGCCGACGTGTTCCCGTACACCATCCGTGTTGTGTCGGAAATCACCGAATCCAACGGTTCCAGCTCCATGGCTTCGGTTTGCGGCGCTTCCCTGGCACTGATGGACGCCGGTGTACCGATGAAGGCACCGGTTGCCGGTATCGCCATGGGCCTGGTTAAAGAGGGCGAGAAGTTCGCCATCCTGACCGACATCCTGGGTGACGAAGACCACCTGGGCGACATGGACTTCAAGGTAGCCGGTACCGCCAAAGGCGTAACCGCGCTGCAGATGGACATCAAAATCAAGGGCATCACCGAAGAGATCATGGAAATCGCCCTGGGCCAAGCCCTGGAAGCGCGCCTGAACATCCTCGGCCAGATGAATCAGATCATTGGTCAGTCGCGTACCGAGCTGTCGGAAAATGCTCCGACCATGATCGCGATGAAAATCGACACCGACAAAATCCGTGATGTCATCGGTAAAGGCGGCGCGACTATCCGTGCGATCTGTGAAGAAACCAAGGCTTCGATCGATATCGAAGACGACGGTTCGATCAAGATCTTCGGCGAAACCAAGGAAGCAGCTGAGGCAGCACGCCAGCGCGTCCTGGGTATCACCGCTGAAGCCGAGATCGGCAAGATCTACGTCGGTAAGGTTGAGCGCATCGTCGACTTCGGCGCATTCGTCAACATCCTGCCGGGCAAGGATGGTCTGGTTCACATCTCCATGCTGAGCGACGCTCGCGTTGAGAAAGTGACCGACATTCTGAAAGAAGGCCAGGAAGTGGAAGTGCTGGTACTGGACGTGGACAACCGCGGCCGTATCAAACTGTCCATCAAGGACGTAGCAGCAGCCAAGGCTTCGGGCGTTTAACTAGCCGCAAGCGTCACGCTGCAGAAAAGGACTCTTCGGAGTCCTTTTTTTATGAGCGTGAGAAAATGGAAGAGAATCAGCTGTTTAGCCCTGCGCAAAAGCCGCAACTTGCATGCAGGCACGATGGACTTCATGCAAGTTGCACGATTCCGAAAATTAGCGTTTTTTATAACTGGTTGTTTTATAAGGGTTTTTATATTTCTGGCGACTTGGCACACTGCCTGCAATATCCCTGTTAGCGCTTCAGTACCAAGATTTATGTACTGCAGTCTTTTAATAAAACAGGAGTTACTCGTATGAAGAAGTTCGCTCTCGCTACTGCTACCGCTCTGACTCTGGCCATGGGTGCTAACGTAGCCTTTGCTCAGACTTCCCAAGCCCCTATGACTCTGGCGGCCGGCGAAGCCACCCAGGCTAAGGAAAGCGTTTCGGATACTTGGATCACCACCAAAGTCAAAGCTGACCTGCTGACTGAAAAAGGCATTCCAGGTTCGGACATCATGGTTGAAACCAACAAAGGTGTGGTTTCCCTGTCCTCCAAAGTAGCCGTTTCGGACTCGCAGAAAGCGACTGCCGTAGCGATTACCAAAAAAATCAAAGGTGTAACCGCAGTTTCTGCTGACGGCCTGCTGGCTGGCGGCGCTACCAAGGCTGACGGCATCGACAAAACCAAAGGTGCTGCTCATGACGCTGGCGAGGCGACTAGCGATACCTGGATCACCACTAAAGTAAAAGCTGATCTGGTTACCGAGAAAGGTATCCCTGGCACCGACATCAAAGTTGAAACCAACAAAGGTGTTGTGTCCCTGTCGTCCACAGCGGCTGTGACTGCTGCGCAGAAAGAAACTGCTGTAGCGATCGCCAAGAAAATCAAAGGCGTCAAAGCTGTATCGGCTGATGGCCTGAAAGCCCAGTAACACTACCGATTGCGTTTGAACTGAATGGCGGCGGCTTAGGGTGAGTTAGATTTCCACCCGAGGCACCTCTGGAGTTCATGCGACCGACCACACGGATGTGGTCATTACAGGCCCCGGCACTTGTGTCGGGGCCTGTTTTATTGTGGGAGGGGGCTTGCCCCCGATGGCGATGTATCAGTCAATCTATCACTGACTGACCTACCGCAATCGGGGGCAAGCCCCCTCCCACATTGGGTTACTCGGCATCCAGATGCATTGGCGCCAGCGCCCGAGCATCTTTCTCCGCCTGCCCCTGCTGCACAACACGGACGAGGAGCAAAAAATGTGGGAGGGGGCTTGCCCCCGATGGCGATGTATCAGTCAACCTATCACTGACTGACCTACTGCCATCGGGAGCAAGCCCCCTCATACATTGGGTTACTCGGCATCCAGATGCATCGGCGTCACCACCCGACCATCTTTTTCCGCCTGTCCCAGTTGCGCATCGATGAAGTACACGCGGTCGTCTTCCAGCTTAGCCTTGTCCACCAGGTAATCCTTGATGGTGCTGGCCCGGTCCTGGCCGAGCTGGCGCAGCAGCACGTCACTGCCACTCCAGAACTTGATGACGCCGTCCTTGAGCCTGGCCGCGCGCTCATCGTCGCCCAGACCTTTCCATTCGGCCGGTGGTTGTTGTTTCAGGCGGGTGCGGTAAATGCCTTCCAGCAAAGGCGCCTTTTCCTTCTCGGGCACCACAAGCAACGATGCCTGGGCCGGGACTTTATCGCCGCGACGCTGCAGGATTTTGTAGTAGTTGTATTGGTACTCACGCTCCAGTCGTTGCGCGGCCAGGAACGGGCCGTCACTGCCGGCCGCTGCGGTGCCTTCGATTTCCAGGCGCAGGGCAGGGCGTTCCTTGAGTGCCTTGGCCAGCGTGTTAAGGGCTCCTTCGGCGTTTTTATCCAGTTCACTGGAGCCCGCCGCAAACGACACACTCCCCAGGTCTTGCGAACCGCCGCCGGTGACCAGCCCACCAATGAACTTGAAGGGCGCCGTCGCGGCACGCACCACGAGGTTGCGCAAGGTCTGCCACACAATCGGCATGACGCTGAATTGCGGGTTGTTCAGGTCACCGCTTACCGGCAGCTCGATGGAAATCTTGCCGTCGCTGTCCTTGAGCAAGGCCACCGCCAGGCGAATCGGCAAGTCCACCGCATCGGCGCTGTCGACTTTCTCGCCCAGTTGCAGTTGCTCGACCACCACCTTGTTTTCAGCTTTCAACTGGCCTTTGGTGATCATGTAATGCAGGTCCAGGTTCAAACGACCTTTGCGGATTCGGAAACCTGCGAATTTGCCCGAGTACGGCGTCAGGGTGGTCAGCTCGACCCGTTTGAAGCTGGTCGCGATGTCCAGCGCCGCCATAGGGTCAAACGGGTTCACGCTGCCCTTGATGGTCACTGGCGCGTAGCGGTCCACCTTGCCCTTGATGTCGACGCTGGCCGGTTTGGCCTGGCGACTGTCGATGGTGCCGATCTGGCCGTTAAGTTGTTGAATCGCGGTAGCGAAGTTGGGCGTAAGGCTGAAGTCGGCGAAATTGGCCGAGCCGTCGTTGATCGCGACCTGTCCGACGTGGATACCCAACGGCTTGTCTTTGCTCGCAGCCGGTTTGGCTGCCGATTTGTTCCCGCTGTCGGCAGGCTGCGGGATCAGCAGGTCGTCGATATTGGTGGTGCGGTCCTCGTTGATCATGAAGCGCGCATAGGGTTGCAGCAGGTTGACCTTGTCGATCGACAGGCTGTCGCCATGCTGGTAATTGACGCCTTCCAGCACCAGACGCTGCCATTTGAGAAAGTCACGGGACTTGAGGGTGTCGAGCGTGTGCAGCTGATCCACTTGCGCGCGGCCGGTGACTTGCAGGGTCAGCGGCTCGGTACTCTTGAGGTTGACATCCAGGTTGCTGCCCAGCATGCCGCTGCGCAGTTCCAGACGGATGAACGGGCTGATATAGGATTGAGCGACGCGCAGGTCGATGTCCTGAGTGTTCACTTTCAGCCTGGCGCTGACCGGATTGAGGTTGACCTCGCCGGTTGCCTGGATCTTGCCTTGCTTGCCCAGGCCGCTGTCGACCTTCAAGGAAAAAGGGCGTTGGTTGAGGCTGTCGAAGTTCTGCACATCGACGTTCAACGGGCCCAGATCCAGGGCTACCGCAGGCTTGGCCTGGCGGTCAGCCAAGTGCACCTGGTAGTTGCGTAGTTGCACATCCTTGAGCAGCACTTGCCAGGGTTTGCTAGGCGCTGCCGGTGGCGCTTCAGGTGAGTCGGCAGTCGCGGGCGCGGAGGCCGGTTCCGGCGTCTTGGCCGGTTTGCCGGGTTGGCTGGCGAACAGCTTCTGCCAGTCCAGTTGTCCATCAGCCTCGCGGGCCGCCCAGGTTTCGAGTTTGTTGCTGCGGATCTTGCCGATCACTACCTGTTGCTTGGCCAGGTCCACCGTGGTCTCGCTGACGTCCAGGCGCTCCAGGCGTGCCAATGGGCGGCCATCCGGCGCCTTGATCGCAAAGGGCGCAATGCTGGCGGTGGTGTTGGTCAGGTTCAGCTCGGTCTCTTTGGCCAGGCTGAATTTATAGTCGGTGCTGAAATTGAGCACACCGTCCTCAAGCACCAGCGGCACGGCATCGCGCACATACGGCCACCAGGCTTTCATTTTGCCGTCGGTGACTTTCAGCGAGCCTTCGGAGGTGATGGGCACCAGGCTGAAGTTGCCCTTCCAATCGATTTGCCCACCCTGGGGGCCGGCGGCCACCAAGGTCATGTCGGCGTTATCTTCCGGCAAGGTGCTGAGGTTTTTCAGCTCGAAGTCGAGTTTGTCGTAGAGAAATTCGATGGGTTCGCTGGGTCGCAGGTCCCGAAAGTGCACATAGCCGCCCGCCAGCCTGATGCTGTCGATACGCAGCGGGAAAGGCTTGGCGTCGGGATCGGCAGGGGTTGGCTCGCTTGGGGGCAATTTGAACAATTGCGCCAGGTTCAACTGGCCGGACTTGTCGAAGAGCAATTCGGTCCTGGGCTGCTCGAGTTGAACATCGGCCAGGTGCAGGGCGCGGGTCCAGAGGCTGTCGATCTGCAGGTTGGCATAGAGGCGCTCGAAACCCACCTGTTCCTTGCCCGGCTCACCGATCTTCAGGCCCCATAGCGTCAGCTCCAGGCTGAACGGGTTGAGTTCGATACGCTCGATACGCGCCGGCACCGTTGCGTAATGGGCCAACTGCTGGTTGGCAATACGAAGGGCGATGCCGGGCAGAATCAGAAAGCCCAGCACGCTATACACAGCAAGGGCGGTCAACAAGGCGCCTATGGCGCGGAACAATCCTTTGGGCATGGGTGACAGCCATCTATGTCGAACGAGAGTGCCTTGGAGTATGGCACGTGATTTCGGTTCCGAAGAACCGCCAGGCCTGGGAAACTTCCTACAATTGCAGGATCAGGGTCTTCAGCGGAGGTTGCTGGTCTTTCGACGGAAAGTCCGCGCCTGGCGCCATGATCTGCCAGTCGCGTACGGGGCGACCGGCTTTTTCCGCGCAACGCAGCACCTGTTCGCGCCAGTCGTCCATGCTCACTTTCGCCAGGTTGTTGCAGCAAATGAGCACACCATTATCGGCGGTTGCCAACAGTGCGGGCTTGAGCAGGCTTTGGTAGTCGCGCAACAGGTCGACGGTACCGAAGGCGCTTTTGGCCCAGGCGGGGGGATCGAGCAGGACCAGGTCATACTGGCGCTGTTCCAGGCGCGGATAGCTCGGCAGTTTCTGGCCACGACGCTGAGTGACAGGGAGGCCGGCCAATTGGCGAATCGCCGGGAAGTAATCGGACTGTACGAAGGCCATGGTCGGCAACTGCGGGTTAAGCAGACCGTTCTCGCGCCCCACGGCGAGGTTGCCCTCGGCAAAGTCCAGGTTGCAGACTTCGCGTGCGCCACCGGCTGCCGCGCTCAAGCCTACGCCACAGGTGTAGGCGAACAGGTTGAGCACGCTTTTACCGGCGCTGTGGTCCTTGACCCAGCCACGGGTGTTGCGCAGGTCAAGGAACAGCAGCGGGTCCTGTCCGGCATGCCGCCCACGCACTCGGTAGTTGAGGCCCCATTCGTGACCGACCAGATCCTCCAGCGCGGCAGGTTCGGCGCGGTACACGCTGTCTTCACGGTCGATCCGTGAGTTGCCACGGGAGCGGTCGTTGTACACCAGCAGCAGCTCCAGGCCCAGGTATTGACTGATCAATTGGTGCAAGTCCAGCAGATCAGCGGTTTGCAGGGATTGGTGGAAGCTTTGCACCAGCAATTGCGGGCCGTAGCGATCGATCGTCAGGCCACCGGCGCCTTCCTGGCTGCCGTGGAACAGCCGGTAGCAATCGGTGCCCTGGGCATGCAGTTCACTGATCAGGTCTTGGCGATGGTCGAGGGCGGCGCGCAGCGCCTGGTTCAAGGAAGTCATGGAGCGCGCCTTGCTTGCGGGGGAATGAGGACAGTGGGGGCGCGCAGTTTAACAGCCCCGGCCTGAACAGGCCGGGGGTTATTTCGAGGCTAGCGGTTCAGGCGTTGATCAGCCGCGGTGACGACCGCGGAAGTAGTTGATCAGGCCCTGGGTCGAAGCATCTTCGGCCGAGGTTTCTTCGGCGCCGGTCAAGCGGTTGTAGACGCCTTTGCCCAGTTCCTTGCCCAGCTCGACACCCCATTGGTCGAAGGCGTTGATGCCCCAGATGACGCTCTGGACGAACACCTTGTGTTCGTACATGGCGACCAGCGCGCCCAAGCGGCGCGGGCTGATGCGTTCGACCACGATCGTGTTGCTCGGACGGTTGCCCGGGATCACCTTGTGAGGCGCCAGTTTCTGCACGTCGGCCTCAGGGATGCCCTTATCGCGCAGCTCCGCTTCGGCTTCGGCGCGTGTCTTGCCAAGCATCAGCGCCTGGCTCTGGGACAGGCAGTTGGCATACAGCCACTGGTGGTGGTCGGAGACCGGGTTGAAACTGACGATCGGCACAATGAAGTCGGCCGGGATCAGTTGGGTGCCCTGGTGCAGCAACTGGTGATAAGCATGCTGGCCGTTGCAACCCACGCCGCCCCAGATGACCGGGCCGGTATCGGTGGCGACCGGCGTGCCGTCCTGGCGCACGCTCTTGCCGTTGGACTCCATGTCCAGCTGCTGCAAATGCTTGGTGATGTTACGCAGGTAATGGTCGTACGGCAGGATCGCATGGCTCTGCGAACCCCAGAAATTGCCGTACCACACGCCCAGCAGGCCCAGCAGCACCGGCATGTTGTCTTCGAACGGCGCGTTCTGGAAATGCTGGTCCATGGTGTAGGCACCGGACAGCAGCTCCTTGAAGTTGGACATGCCGATCGCCAGGGCGATCGGCAAGCCGATTGCGGACCACAGCGAGTAACGACCACCGACCCAGTCCCACATCGGGAAGATGTTTTCTTCGCGAATGCCGAACGCGACGGCCGCCGCGTTGTTGCTCGACACCGCAATGAAGTGGCGGTACAGCTCGGCTTCCGAGCCACCCTGGGCCAGGTACCAGGCGCGGGCGGCCTGGGCGTTTTTCAGGGTTTCGAGGGTGTTGAAGGATTTCGACGAGACGATAAACAGCGTGGTCTCGGCGCGCAGCTTCATGGTCAGTTCGTGGAACTCGCTGCCGTCGATGTTCGCCAGGTAATGGCAGCGTACGCCCTTATGGGCGTAGGACAGCAGCGCTTCGGAGACCAGCTCCGGGCCGAGGAACGAACCACCGATGCCGATGTTCACCACGTCGGTGATCGGCTTCTCGGTGTAGCCACGCCACAGGCCGTCGTGGATACGGCCGACCAGGTCAGTGATCTGGTTCAGCACCTTGTGCACGTCGGGCATGATGTTCACGCCGTTGACCGACAACTTGTCGCCCACCGGGCGGCGCAGGGCGGTGTGCAGCGCCGGACGGCCTTCGGAGGAGTTGACCGGCTCGCCGGCATACAGCGCGTTGATCGCGTCTTTAAGGCCGACTTCGTTGGCCAGGCCCACCAGCAGGTCGCGGGTTTCGCGGGTGATCAGGTTTTTCGAGTAATCGAGGAAAAGCCCGCAGCTGCTCAGGGTGAATTCGGAGAAACGCTGGGGGTCGGCATTAAAGGCCTCGCGCATGCTGAAATCCTGCATGGCTTGGCGATGTTGATCGAGCGCGTGCCAGGCGGGCAGCGCGGTAACGTCATGAGGGGTGCGGTAGTACGCCATCGCTGCGGGTTTCCTTTTATTACGGGGACTGCCTTTAGGACACTTCAAAGCCCGAAACCTCCAGTCTTTTAACACGCGAGGGGTTTCGGACAGCGCTAACCAGGAGCGCAGGGCGATTACATTAAACCTAGCGTGTCGATATGTCTTGGCTTTGTCTGCGCTGATGCCGGTACTTTTTTATACCGGCATAGCGATGAAGGCAATTGGCGGGGTGTCGAGCAGGGTCAGTTGAGGTTCAGGTGCAGGTTGTCGATCAGGCGTGTCGTGCCCAGATAGGCCGCTACCAGGATCACGATATCCCGGTCCTCAGGCGTGGCCGGACGCAAGTGCACGCCTTGACGCACTTCCAGGTAGTCCATGCGCAAGCCGGCGGCTTCGATCTGCCGGATGTGCTCGGCGCGCAGTGTGGCGAAATCCCGCTCACCGCTCTTGATGGAGGCGGCCATCTGGCTGAGGCTGCGGTACAGCACGGGGGCAATTGCGCGTTGCTCCTGGGTGAGATAACCGTTGCGCGATGACAGCGCCAGGCCATCGACGGCACGTACGGTCGGCTCGCCGATGATCTGGATCGGCATGTTCAGGTCATGCACCATGGCGCGGATCACCGCCAGTTGCTGATAGTCCTTCTGGCCAAATACGGCCATATCCGGCTGAACCATGTTGAACAGCTTGCTGACCACCGTGGCGACGCCTTCGAAATGCCCTGGGCGGCTGGCCCCACACAGGCCTTCGGACAACTGGGGGACGCTGACGCGGGTCTGGCCGGCCATGCCGTCGGGGTAAATCTCCTCGACCGTGGGCGCGAAGAGCAGGTTGCAGCCGGCTTGCAGCAGCATTTCCTGGTCGGCGGCCAGGGTGCGCGGGTATTTGTCCAGGTCTTCGCCGGCGCCGAATTGCAACGGGTTGACGAAAATGCTCGCCACGACGAAGTCCGATTGCTGCGCGGCCTTGCTCACCAGGGTGGCGTGGCCACTGTGCAGGTTGCCCATGGTCGGCACGAAGCCGATGCGCTTGCCGGCACTGCGCGCGTGGGTCACGGCGGCGCGCAGTTCACGTAGGGTTTTAACGGTGTTCATGCAGAAAATCCGTGTTCGGTGCCGGGAAAGGTCACGGCTTTGACTTCGCTGACGTAAGCGCTCAGTGCGGCGTGAATGCTGGGCTGGCCGGCCATGAAGTTCTTCACGAACTTGGGCACGTGGCCGCTGATCGACAAGCCGAGCATGTCGTGCAGCACCAGCACCTGGCCGTCGGTGGCGGCGCCGGCACCGATGCCGATCACCGGTACTTTGACGGCCTGGGTGATTTCGGCAGCCAGTTCACTGGGCACACACTCCAGCAGAATCATCGCGGCGCCGGCTTGTTCCAGGGCGATGGCATCGGCACGCATCTGGCGTGCCTGGGCTTCATTGCGGCCCTGTACCTTGTAGCCGCCGAGCAGGTTGACCGACTGCGGCGTCAGGCCCATGTGCGCGCATACCGGGACGCCGCGCTCAGCCAGCAGGCGGATCGACTCGGCGAGCCATACGGCGCCTTCGACCTTGATCATGTGCGCACCCGCCTGCATCAGTTTGCCGGCGTTCTGGAAGGTCTGTTCAAGGGTGGCATACCCCATGAACGGCAGGTCGGCGATGATAAACGCACCGTCATTGCCACGCTTGACGCTGGCGGTGTGGTACGCGAGTTCGTCGGTGGTGACGGGGAGTGTGCTGTCATTCCCTTGAAGTACCATGCCCAGGGAGTCGCCTACCAGCAACACCTCGACCCCGGCCTGACAGCTGGCGTGGGCGAAGGTAGCGTCGTAGCAGGTCAGCATGGTGATTTTTTCACCTTTGAGCTTGAGGCTCTGCAAGGTGGTCAGGGTAATGTCTGGCATGAAAAGGGTCCTCGTTCAGGCGCTTGGAAACAGCGAGTAACGCGCGTGAGTCTTCGTTTATACAGGCGCACTGTCTTGAGAGCAGTGCTTATAAGGCCTGGATTGCGCCCTTCAGCGCCGGGCTGGCGGCAGCGGGACGCCTATAGTCGTGAGGAGGACACGGGAAGTCAATTGGATGTGTTACCGCATTGTTACGATGACGGTGTTACCGCTGTTACTGACGCGATTGTAGGAGCGAGCTTGCTCGCGAAGAACGCTTAGGCGCCGCGTTTAATCAGGCTGTGCGCGTTCTCGTTGACGATGTTCGCGAGCAAGCTCGCTCCTACAGAGGTAAGCGTTCCAGGCCGACAAATGGGCAGGCTTCAAGCAGGCCGCTGAGGCTTTGCCCGTCGGGCAGTTGCAGGTCGGCAGGCGCCAGTTCGGCCAGCGGATAAAGCACAAACGCCCGCAGGTGCATCTGGTAATGCGGCACCTTGAGGCGCGGCTCGTCGATCAGGCGGTCACCGAACAGCAGGATATCCAGGTCCAGCGTGCGTGGGCCCCAACGCTCAAGGCGTTCGCGACCCTGGTCGTTTTCGATGCTTTGCAGCGCATCGAGCAGGTCGAGTGGCGCAAGGTCGCTGTCCAGGGCTGCCACCGCATTGGTATAGCGCGGTTGGCCCGGGAGCAGGGAGTCACTTTGATAGAAGGCGGATACACCGGCGAGGGTGGTGCCGGGCAATTGCGCCAAGGCGTCGATCGCGCTGCGCAATTGCTGTTGCGGGGCAGCCAGGTTGCTGCCCATGCCAATGTAGATACGTTCCACGTTTATTCGCCTGTTGCGCCTGAGGCATCGGCGGCGCTGCGTTTGCGCTTGCTGGAGCTGCGGCGGCGCTTTTTCGGCCCTTCGCCGGTGCTGTCGCCTTTGCTGCCGAGTTCACGAATCATCTCGCGGCGCTGGCTGTCATTGGCGTCCTGGTAGTCGGTCCACCATTCACCCAGGCCGTCGGTCTGCTCGCCGGCGCTTTCGCGCAGCAACAGGAAGTCGTAGCCGGCGCGAAAGCGTGGGTTGTCCAGCAACAGGTCGGCGCGTTTGCCGCTGCGGCGCGGCAGGCGCTCCTGCATGTCCCAGATCTCGCGGATCGGCAGGGTGAAGCGCTTCGGAATGGCGATGCGCTGGCACTGTTCGCTGATCAACTCGTGGGCGGCTTCCTGCATGGCAGGGATCGGCGGCATGCCGCGGTCCTGCAAGCGCAGTACACGCTTGGGCAGGGCCGGCCACAACAGCGCGGCAAACAGGAAGGCCGGAGTGACCGGCTTGTTCTGTTTGATGCGCAAATCGGTGCTGATCAAGGCTTCGCTGATCAGGGTGTGGGTGTACGTCGGGTTGTGCTCCAGGGCCTCGGCGCTGGCCGGGAACAGTGGATCGAACAACTGCAAGTCGACGAGCATCTCGAAGGTGTCGGCCGCATAGCCCGAGAGGAACAGCTTGAGCACTTCTTCGAACAGGCGTGCCGACGGAATCTCCCGCAGCATCGGTGCCAGTTCGCGAATCGGTGCGGCCGTGTGTTTCTCGATGCCGAAGTTCAGCTTGGCGGCGAACCGCACCGCACGCAGCATGCGCACCGGGTCTTCCTGGTAGCGCTGCGTCGGCTCGCCGATCAGGCGGATCAGGTTGTTGCGGATGTCGTGTACGCCGTTGGCGTAATCGAGGATGCGCTCGCTGACCGGATCGTAATACAGGGCATTGATGGTGAAGTCGCGGCGTTGCGCGTCTTCTTCCAGGGTGCCGTAGACATTGTCACGCAGGATGCGTCCGCTCTCGTTGCGGGAAGACTGATTGGTGTCTTCCTCTTCATCGTTTTGCGGATGGCCGGCGCGGAACGTCGCGACTTCGATGATTTCGCGACCGAAGTGGATATGCACCAGCTTGAAGCGGCGCCCGATGATCCGCGCATTGCGAAACTCGGCACGTACCTGTTCAGGCGTGGCGCTGGTGGCGACGTCGAAATCCTTCGGCGTGATATTGAGCAGCATGTCGCGTACGCAACCGCCCACCAGGTAGGCCTGGTAGCCGGCGTTCTGCAAACGTTCGACGATGTTCACTGCGTAACGGCTGAATTGAGCGCGCTGCAATGAATGCTGATTGCTGTTAAGCACTTCAGGCGTGCTGCGAATGTGTTGCGTACGACGCAAGGGGGAACGGAATGACTGGAACAACTTCTTCAGCATGGGATGCACTGTTTGAAGGAATGTTCGGCCATAACGAAGAATGACCGCATGATGGGCCGGGATTCTAGCATTTAGTCAGGGGATGGTGTAGGAACAAGCTGCGGGCGTTGCGCCAAAAGCGTTTGAGGGGCAATCCAGGGGCAATCTGTCGGAAACTACAAGGGGAGCCGAAGCTCCCCCAGAAGTAGTTGCGTGCTCTATTTTTATTATTGGTTTCGGGCTTCTTGTTTTTGTTGATCGCCCTCGTCATGAAGCTTCACCTTCATGACACTCCCAATCGGGAGCAAGAGCAAACGGATTGCTTTGGTCGCTGTGTTGCTGATCTACGATCCAACCAGTTCAGGCTCTGCCTTAGGGCAGTTTTTGTTGTTCTCGGCCTGGTTGCGGGGCAAGCCCCAAATGCAACGCCTCTCCAAAAGAATCAGTTAGCTGCGCCTCCGCCGTGTTGTTTTTGTTATGCGTGAGTCGATTCGTCTTATTTTTATTGTCTTGTACAAAGCTTGTTATTGTTTTTGTACTAAGCATATAGCAGGGTGCGTGCCAACTTTAGCGTTGCCCAGCAAAACCGGGGGTTTGAGGCAGATTCGGGTTTTTGATGGAGCAAAAAAAGCCGGGGCTTCGTTACCGTAAGCCCCGGCTTTTGTTACGCGAAATATCCGCGGTAACAGTTTTTTCACATCTGCACGTGTTACCTGTGGCGCGGCCCCTCAACTTTCGCTGGCGACGCCGGTCTTGCGCCGTGGAATGCCCAGGCGCTGGCGACGTTCCCACAGGCACTTGCGGCTCACGCCCAGCTTGCGTGCCAGTTCGGTCTCGGTCATGTGGTCCTGGTGCTCGAGGACGAAGTGCTGGAAATAGTCTTCCAGGGACAAATCTTCCGTCGGCTCGTGGCTGGTATTGCTGCCCGCGCCCTGTTGCGGCGCCAGGCCGATGAAGTCGTCGTCGTCCAGATCGCTGAGTTCGATATCGATGCCCAGCAGCTCGGCGGATATTTCCGGGCTTTCCGACAGGATGACCGCACGCTCGACGGCGTTTTCCAGTTCGCGCACGTTGCCCGGCCATGAGTAATGCCGGATCACCTGCTCCGCATCGGGCGCAAATTTCAGGTCGGTGCGGTTGATGCGCGCGCTCTGGCGCAGCAGGAACGCCTGGGCGATTTCGTTGACGTCGGCGCCGCGCTCACGCAGTGCCGGCAGCTTGAGCGCAATCACGTGCAAGCGGTAATACAAGTCTTCGCGAAATTGGCCGATCTTGGCCAGGCTCTTGAGGTCACGGTGCGTCGCGGCGATCAGGCGTACATCGACCTTTTGCGATTGCACCGACCCGACCCGGCGAATCTCGCCTTCCTGCAACACGCGCAGCAAGCGTGCCTGTGCTTCCAGGGGCAGTTCGCCGATCTCGTCGAGGAACAGCGTGCCGCCGTCGGCCGCTTCGACCAGGCCCGCGCGCCCGGCGCTGGCACCGGTGAACGCGCCTTTTTCGTGGCCGAACAATTCGGACTCGATCAAGGATTCGGGGATTGCCGCGCAGTTCACCGAAATCATCGGAGCCTTGGCTCGCTTGGACAGGTTATGCAGGGCGCGGGCCACCAGTTCCTTGCCGGTGCCCGACTCACCCTGGATCAATACATTGGAGTCGGTCGGCGCGACCTTGCGGATCTTACTGTAAAGGTCCTGCATGGGCGGGCAGGAACCAATGATGCCGATCTCGCCGTTGCTGTTGTCGACGCCCGGTTTGTCGGCAGCCTTGCCTGCCGGACGTTGTTCGACCGGCGCACTGCCGGCCGACTGACGGTCACGCAGGATGCGGGCCACTGCCTGAAGCATCTCGTCGTGGTCAAAAGGCTTGGCGATGTAGTCCACCGCGCCCATCTTCATCGAGTCCACCGCCGAGCGCAGGCTGGCGTAGCTGGTCATGATCAGCACCGGCGTGCCCTGGCCCAGCTTGATCAATTCGGTACCCGGTGCGCCCGGCAGGCGCAGGTCGCTGACGATCAGGTCGAACGTGGGAATGCTGAACCGCTCCTGGGCTTCCTGCACCGAGCCGGCTTCGCTGACCTGGTACTGATTACGTTCAAGCAGGCGACGCAAGGCAGAGCGGATAATGGTTTCGTCTTCGACGATCAAAATGTGCGGCATTGATTCAATTCTCTCGACGGTCTCAGTTCACAGCGGACGTCGCTTCGACATGACGCGGCAAGGTCACCCGAATACGGGTGCCGCGTTGGCTTTCGGTGTCAGCCGGGCTGTCGATGGTGATTTGTCCATAATGCTCTTCAACGATGGAATAGACCAGTGCAAGGCCCAGACCGGTACCTTCACCCGGGTCCTTGGTGGTGAAGAAAGGTTCGAACAATCGGTCCATGATGTTCTGTGGAATGCCGCTGCCTTCGTCTTCCACGATCAGGTCGACCGTGTGCTCGAAAGCCTCGCTCTTGACGCGTACCGCACTGTGCGGCGGGGAGGCGTCGCGAGCGTTGGACAGCAGGTTGATCAGGACCTGGGCCAGGCGTTGCGAGTCGCCATCGACCCAATGGTCCGGATCGCACAAGTTAAAGAACTGTACTTCGAAATTGCGCCGGTTCAAGGCCAGCAGCCCAATGGCGTCCTGCGCCACTTCGGCCAGGCACACCGCTTCGTCCTGATTCTGGTGGGCGCCGGAGTGGGCAAAGCTCATCAGTGACTGCACGATGCGCGACACGCGCTTGGTCTGCTCGAGGATTTGCCCGCTGATCTCGGTGATTTCACCGTCTTCCTCGCGCTCTTCGCGCAGGTTCTGCGCCAGGCAGGCGATGCCGGTGATCGGGTTGCCGATCTCGTGAGCCACGCCGGCGGCCAGGCGACCGATGCTGGCCAGGCGCTCGGAGTGCACCAGCTTGTCTTCGAGCATCTGCGTGTCGGTGAGGTCTTCGACCAGTAACACCAGGCCGCTGTTACCGGGGGCCAGGGGCTCGTCAATGGCGGCCTTGTGCAAGTTCAGCCAGCGGGTCTGGCCGTCGAGCGCCAGGTGCTGTTTGTGCAAATGCTCGTCGGGCAGGTTGATAAAACCCTGCAACAATTCTTTCCAGGGATCGCCCAGGGTATTGAGGCGAGAGCCGACCACGCGTTGCGCGGCGATACCGGTGAGCTCTTCCATGGCCTTGTTCCACATCAGGATTTCCTGGTCCTTGGCCAGGGAACACACGCCCATCGGCAGTTCCTGCAGGGTCTGGCGGTGATAACGGCGCAGGGCATCGAGCTCGGCGGCCAGGCCGGTGAGGCGCGAGTGGTAGTCCTCGAGCCGGCTTTCGATGAAGTGGATGTCTTCGGTCACGTAGTTCTCGCCGCCCGCCTTGTAGGGCAGGAAGGTTTCCACCATGTCCTGGGACACGCTGGGGCCCATCAACCCCGACAGGTTGGCTTCGATACGGTCACGCAAACGCCGCAGGGCATAGGGGCGGCGCTCGTCGAACGGCAGGTACAAATCGCGCAAGGCCTGCTCGACTTCCTTTTGCGCGGCCTTGGCGCCGAGTGGCTTGGCCAGTTGCGTGGCGAATTCCTGGGGCGAGGCCGCATGCAGCTCGCGGCGTTGCGGGCGGCGCACGTTGTCCACCGCGCAGGCTTCGGCGGCGCTGATTTCTTCGGGGCTGGCATTGGTGAACAGCGAGATCAGCGTGAACATCAGCACGTTGGCGGCCAACGAGGCGATTGCGGCCATGTGCCAGCTGGTGTCGTCCAGCACGTAAATCATGTTCAGCAAGGGGATATAGAACCCCTGCAGGTTGCCGACCAGCGGTAGCAGCATGGTGACCAGCCACACCAGGATGCCCGCCAGCAACCCGGCGATGAAGCCTCGGCGGTTGGCGGTGGGCCAGTACAGCACCGACAGCACGCCCGGCAGGAACTGCAAGGTGGCGACAAAGGCCACGATGCCGAGGTTGGCCAGGTCCTGTCCGGCGCCCAGCAGCAGGTAAAAGGCGTAGCCGGCCATGATGATCGCGACGATCAGCGCGCGACGCGTCCACTTCAACCAGCGGTAGATATTGCCTTCGGCCGGTGGCTGGTACAGCGGCAGCACCAGGTGGTTAAGCGCCATGCCGGAGAGGGCCAGCGTGGTGACAATGATCAGGCCGCTGGCCGCGGACAAACCGCCGACGTACGCCAGCAGCGCCAGGGCCGGGCTGTTGGCCGCGATACCGATGCCGAGGGTGAAATACTCGGGGTTGGTGGTGGCCCCCAGTTTCAGGCCGGCCCAGAGGATCAGCGGCACCGCCAGGCTCATCAACAGCAGGAACAGGGGCAACCCCCAGCTGGCGCTGACCAGCGAGCGTGGATTGAGGTTCTCGGTGAAGGTCATGTGGTACATGTGCGGCATCACGATCGCCGACGCGAAGAACACCAGCAACAGCGTTCGCCACGGGCCTTCCTGCAGCGGCGTGTGCAACGCGGCAAGGGCCGTCTGGTTTTGCAGCAACCACAATTCCAACTGTTGCGGGCCGTCGAACACGCCGTAAAGCGCGTAAAGGCCGACACCGCCGATGGCAATCAACTTGATGACCGACTCGAAGGCAATCGCGAACACCAGGCCCTGGTGTTTTTCGCGGGTGGCGATATGGCGTGAGCCGAAGAAAATCGTGAACAGGCTGATCAAGGCGCAGAAGGCCAGGGCAACACGATGTTGCACGGGCTCGCGGGTGAGGATGCTGATGGAGTCGGCCACCGCCTGGATCTGCAGCGCCAGCAACGGCAGCACGCCGATCAACATGAAGATCGTGGTGAGCGCACCGGCCCAGGTGCTGCGAAAGCGAAAGGCAAACAGGTCCGCCAGGGAGGACAACTGGTAGGTACGGGTGATTTTCAGGATCGGGTACAGCAGCACCGGTGCCAGCAGGAACGCACCGGACACCCCGAGGTAGCTGGAAAGGAACCCGTAGCCGTATTGATAGGCCAGGCCTACCGTACCGTAGAACGCCCAGGCGCTGGCGTACACGCCCAGGGACAAGGTGTAGGTCAACGGATGGCGAATGATCGCCCGCGGAATCATTCCGCGCTCACTGATCCAGGCGACGCCGAACAACGCCGCCAGGTAGGCGGCGCTGATCAGCAGCATCTGGGTGAGGCTAAAGCTCATCGGCATCTTTTTGGCTCTGCAGGATGAAAGTCACGACGATCAGGATCAGCCACAGCAGATAAGGCCGGTACCAGGCGCCCGTGGCGTCGATCCACCAGTCCATGATGGCGGGGGAAAACAGGTAGATCCCGACGACCAGCAGCAGGACCAATCGATAGATGTACATGTTGGCCTCTGATTAAAAAACTGCGGCGATGGTAACGGATGCCCGGCAAGCTGCAAGCGCCTTCAGCGCAATTGCGCCTCGGCCAGCGTGAGTGTGCGCGGGATCAGTGTGGCATCCCACTGCTGGATGCCCCAATCCAGCAATTCCCTGGGGCTCGCGTAAAGCAGTTCATCGCCGGCCGGCTGACCGAGGGCGCGCAGTGCTCTGAGCAGCAACGGCGCGGCCTGGTCTGCGGTCAGCGGTGGCGAACGGTACGACTTGCCCAGTTTGTTACCGTCCGGCTGGACGATCAGCGGCACATGCAGGTAGCGCGGCTGGCGCAGGCCGAGCAGTTCCTGCAGGTAAAGCTGGCGCGGCGTGGAGTCGAGCAGGTCGGCGCCGCGCACGATGTCGGTAACGCCTTGCCAGGCGTCATCCAGGACCACGGCCAATTGGTAGGCGTACAGGCCGTCGCGGCGGCGGATGATGAAGTCGCCCGCATCGCGCCCCAGGTGCTGTCGGAATGGGCCCTGTACCCGGTCGGTAAAATGATATTCAAGCTCGGGTACGCGCAGACGGATAGCGGCATCTTGCTGGTCGTGGCCGGCGTTGCGGCAGAGTCCGGGGTAAATCCCGTTGTAGGGCTCCAGCTGTTTGCGCGAGCAGGTGCAGGCGTAGGCCAGGCCGTGGTTGAACAAATCGTTCAGTACCTTGGCGTAGGCGTCGTGCCGCTCGCTTTGCCGGAGCAGTTCGCCGTCCCACTCAAAGCCGTAGCGCTCAAGGGCATGCAGAATTGCCGCCTGGGCGCCGGGTTCTTCCCGGGGCAGATCGAGGTCTTCCATGCGCATCAGCCAGCGCCCCTGATTGGCGCGGGCGTCGAGGTAGGAGGCGAGGGCGGCGACCAGGGAGCCGAAGTGCAAATGGCCGCTGGGCGTGGGGGCGAAACGCCCGATGTAGGTAGAGGCAGTCATGGGCCGGATACTACTGGAAAATCGGTAAACGCCAGACACAAAAATGGGGCGTTCGCACGCCCCATTCCTTCAGCTCGGCAGGTATTACTTGCCGACCTGTTTTTCCTTGATTTCGGCCAAGGTCTTGCAGTCTACACAGAGGTCCGCGGTCGGGCGGGCTTCCAGGCGACGAATACCAATCTCGACGCCGCAGGATTCGCACCAGCCGTATTCTTCGTCTTTGATCAGTTGCAGGGTCTTGTCGATCTTCTTGATCAACTTGCGCTCGCGATCACGGGCGCGCAGTTCGAGGGCGAACTCTTCTTCCTGGCTCGCACGGTCGGCCGGGTCAGGGAAGTTGGCTGCTTCGTCCTTCATGTGGTCAACGGTACGGTCAACCTCCTGCATCAAGTCCTGTTTCCACTTGTTCAGGATCTTGGTGAAGTGCAAGCGCATGGGCTCGCCCATGTACTCCTCACCTTTCTTCTCTACGTAAGGTTCGAAGCCGCTGATGCTTTGCTTTTCTTGGGTGGACATGAATAGACCGCCTCTCACTCTTCTAATCCATTGCGCAGGATTGCAACGTCACCGACACCTGCCGGCCCTGCGGCTGCAAGCGGGCGAACTTACCAGATAGATTCGGGGTGCGCCACTCCCGGTTGTCGAGCCTGTCGCGCCGGGGTTGCAAACTGCAGGGCCCCGTCGTGGCTGGTTATGTCTTGTCTCGAATGTTGATTTTAGTCGTTTTGCCGGCGCTTGCCCGTACCGTCAAGTCGGTAGGGCAGGCAATAGAGCATGTTTTAACGCCAGGGTTCGGTAGAATCCGGATTTTGTCCTCACCGTCTAAGGAAGGCTAATGGCTCAGCCCTACAGTGCGCGCAGTCGCGCCATCGAACCTTTTCATGTCATGGCGTTACTGGCGCGGGCCAATGAGCTGCAATCAGCCGGCCGCGACGTGATCCATCTGGAAATCGGCGAGCCGGACTTCACCACCGCCGAACCGATTATCCAGGCTGGCCAGGCGGCCCTGGCCAACGGCAAGACGCGCTACACCGCCGCCCGTGGGCTGCCCGAGTTGCGTGACGCGATCAGCGGTTTCTACCAGCAGCGCTATGGGTTGAACATTGATCCGCAGCGCATTCTGATCACGCCCGGTGGCTCCGGCGCGTTGTTACTCGCCACCAGCCTGCTGGTGGATCCGGGCAAGCACTGGCTGTTGGCGGATCCAGGCTACCCCTGCAACCGGCATTTTTTGCGCCTGGTGGAGGGCGCGGCGCAGTTGGTGCCGGTGGGGCCACAGGTGCGTTACCAATTGACCGCCGACCTGGTGGCCGAACACTGGAACCAGGACAGCGTGGGCGCGCTGGTTGCCTCCCCGGCCAATCCTACCGGGACCATGCTGACTCGGGACGAACTGGCCGGGCTGTCGAGTGCCGTCAAGGCGCGTGACGGCCACTTGGTGGTGGACGAGATCTATCACGGCCTCACCTATGGCGCAGACGCCGCGAGCGTGCTGGAAGTCGATGACGATGCTTTTGTCCTGAATAGTTTTTCGAAGTATTTCGGCATGACCGGCTGGCGCCTGGGCTGGCTGGTTGCGCCCCCTGAAGCAGTGGGTGAATTGGAGAAGCTGGCGCAGAACCTCTACATCAGTGCGCCGAGCATGGCCCAGCATGCGGCCCTGGCCTGTTTCAGCGCGCAAACCCTGAGCATTCTGGAAGAGCGTCGCGCCGAATTCGGCCGACGTCGTGACTTCCTGCTGCCGGCCCTGCGCGAGTTGGGCTTCAGGATCGCGGTGGAACCGGAAGGAGCGTTCTATCTTTATGCCGATATCAGCGCGTTCGGCGGTGATGCCTTCGCGTTCTGCCGGCATTTCCTGGAAACAGAATATGTGGCCTTTACCCCCGGGCTGGATTTCGGGCGTTATCAGGCGGGTCATCATGTGCGCTTTGCCTACACGCAAAACCTTGATCGACTACAAGAAGCGGTGGAGCGGATTGCCCGCGGCCTGCGGAGCTGGCAAGGCTGATGCGTTTTCATCCTCCCCTCGAAGAAGGGCGGCTGATCCGCCGCTACAAGCGCTTTCTCACCGACATCGAAACCGTTACCGGCGAGTTGCTCACCATCCACTGCCCGAACACCGGTTCGATGCTCAACTGCATGGTCGAAGGTGGCCAGGTCTGGTTCAGCCGTTCCGCCGACCCCAAGCGCAAGTTGCCAGGCACCTGGGAAATCGCCGAAACGCCCCAGGGTCGGCTGGCATGCGTCAACACCGCGCGTGCCAATCAATTGGTCGAGGAAGCACTGCGCGCCGGCGTCATCACTGAGCTCAACGGTTTCACTGCGTTGAAGCGAGAAGTGCCCTACGGTCAGGAAAAGAGCCGGATCGATTTTCGCCTGGAATACCCCCAGGGGGCCGCGTTTGTCGAGGTTAAAAGTGTCACCTTGGGCTTTGATGGCAGCTCAGTGGCGGCATTCCCTGATGCGGTGACCCAGCGCGGCGCCAAGCACTTGCGGGAGCTGGCTTACCTGGCGCGTGAAGGTGTGCGGGCGGTGCAGTTGTATTGCGTCAATCTCTCGGGGATCGATGCGGTGCGCCCGGCGGTGGAAATTGATGCGGGTTACGCCGCTGCGTTGCGTGAAGCCAAGGCGGCGGGGGTCGAGGTGCTGGCGTACGGTGTGCGGGTCACGCCTGAAGAGATTTACGTCGAGCGGCCGTTGAAGGTGCTGTTGGGTGACTAGAGTTCCACCCACAAGCCCTGTTCGTCTTCGCGGCCGGGCAGGGCGGTGAGGCTTTGGCCTGCGCAGGGGCCGGCGATGCACTCGCCGCTTTCGATCAGGAACAGCGCCCCGTGGGTGGCGCATTGAATCAGGCTGGCACTTGAATCGAGGAAGCGGTGCGGTTGCCATTCCAGCGGGATGCCGCGGTGGGGACAGCGGTTGATATAGAAGTAGGCAACCCCATCGCGCCGCACGGCCAACAGTTTGCGCCCGTCGATATCAAAGCCGAGGCTGCTGTCGGGCGCAAGGGCTTCGGAGGGGCAGAGAAACTTCATTTCATTCCTTAAGTGCCTTGACGTTCAAATGCAAACAATTATCAAATGCCGTTTCGCCCGTCAGCTGGTCGGGTGCTCATTACGATGCCGGGCAGGCTGTATCTGTCACATTGATGAGTGCATGAGCGGCTCTGCCTTGAAAGGAAACCCTGTTATGCGCCTGAGTGCCAGCGTTATTGCGCTTGTTGCCGGATTGCTGGTCAGCCAAGCGGTCCAAGCCTCGGAGCTGCCGCAACGCTGGGTCAGCGCCGGTGGCGCGTTATCGGAGTGGGTGACGGCATTGGGGGGCGAGTCGAAACTGGTCGGCGTGGACACGACAAGCCAGCATCCGGCGTCACTCAAGGCATTGCCAAGTATCGGTTATCAGCGCCAATTGTCGGCCGAAGGCATTCTCAGTCTGCGCCCGCAACTGCTGGTGGGTACCGAGGAAATGGGCCCACCGCCAGTGCTGGCGCAAATCCGCAGCGCCGGGGTGCAGGTAGAAATGTTCTCGGCACAGCCGGATTTGGCGAGCCTGAAAACCAACCTGGCGCATTTGGGTAAGCTGCTGGACAGCGAGGCCAGGGCCAGCCAATTGTTCAGCGGCTATGAGCAGTCTCTGGACCGACAGAAAGCCTGGGTGGCCAAGGCCCAGGTGACGCAAAAAGCACCGGGCGTGTTGCTGTTGCTCGGGCACGCCGGCGGCAAGCCGTTGATCGCCGGTCAGGACACCGCTGCTGACTGGATAGTGCAGCAGGCCGGCGGCCATAACCTGGCGACTCACAGTGGTTACAAACTGTTCTCGGTGGAGTCGCTGGCCGGGTTGAGTCCCGATGTGCTGGTATTTGCTGATCGGGCACTCAGCGGTGAAGCGGCCCGTGTGGCGTTGTTCAAGGAAAATCCTATCCTCGCGTCCACGCCGGCGGCCAAGAGCGGTCGGGTGATTGAATTGGACCCGACGCTGCTGGTGGGCGGGCTCGGGCCACGCTTGCCGCAGAGCCTGGCGCAGTTGTCGGCCGGGTTTTACCCGTCCAGCGCGCAACCCGCCCCATGAGGACATTGGTTAAACCGAAAACGCTGTTTATCGGGCTGGCGCTGTTGTCTCTGGTGGCGATCTGGCTCTCATTGGCTCTGGGCCCGGTCAGCCTGCCGTTGTTCGACACACTCAGGGCCGCATTGCGATTGATGGGGATGCCGATCAATGCCCAGGGGCTCGAACAGGCCGAGTTGATCCTGGGGCAGATTCGTTTGCCGCGCACGTTACTGGGCCTGGCCGTCGGGGGCGTGCTCGCATTGTCGGGCGTGGCGATGCAGGGGTTGTTTCGCAACCCGCTGGCCGATCCTGGCTTGGTGGGTGTGTCCAGTGGCGCGGCATTGGGGGCTGCGGTGGCCATTGTCGCAGGCTCGTTTTTTGGCGGGCTGCCGGACGCGGTCGGGCCGTATCTATTATCGATCTGCGCGTTTCTGGGCGGCCTGGGCGTCACCGCGCTGGTGTATCGATTGGGACGGCGCAACGGCCAGACCAACGTCGCGACGATGCTGCTTGCCGGCATTGCGCTGACGGCGCTCGCCGGTTCGACGGTGGGGCTGTTTACCTACCTGGCGGACGACGCCACCTTGCGTACCCTGACATTCTGGAACCTGGGCAGCCTCAACGGTGCCAGCTATTCGCGATTATGGCCGTTGCTGCTGGTCAGTGCGGGCGTGGCGCTGTGGCTGCCGCGCCGAGCGAAGGCCTTGAATGCGCTGTTGCTGGGTGAGTCCGAGGCCAGTCATCTGGGTATCGATGTTGAAAAGCTCAAGCGTGAACTGGTGTTCTGTACGGCGTTGGGCGTCGGCGCAGCGGTGGCTGCGGCGGGCATGATCGGCTTTGTCGGATTGGTGGTGCCGCATCTGGTGCGGTTGCTGGCAGGCCCGGATCACCGGGTGTTGCTGCCGGCTTCGGTGCTGGCGGGCGCGAGTTTGCTGCTGTTTGCCGATCTGGTGGCGCGCCTGGCGTTGGCGCCGGCGGAATTGCCGATCGGTATCGTCACCGCGTTTATCGGCGCGCCTTTTTTTCTCTATTTATTGTTGCGGGGGCGCGCCTGATGCTGCGGGTGGAAGCGTTGCACATCCGTCGCGCAGGCAAGACCGTGTTGGCGGATGTGACCCTGGACCTGCTGCCGGGCCAAGTGCTGGGCGTATTGGGCCCCAACGGTGCGGGTAAAAGCACCTTGTTGAGTGCGCTGTGCGGTGAATTGTTGCCTGATCAGGGCAAAGTCTGGCTGGGTGCGCAGGAATTGAAGCGTTTGAGCGGCGCGCAACGCGCTCAACGCCTGGCAGTGCTGCCCCAGACCTCCACCCTGGATTTCGCTTTCCGTGTCGAGGAAGTGGTAGGCATGGGACGTTTGCCCCATCAGACCGGTCGCGTACGTGATGAGGAGATTATCCGCGCGGCGCTGCATGCGGCAGATGCAGGGCACCTGAGCGGTCGCAGTTACCTGGCCTTGTCGGGCGGGGAGCGTCAGCGGGTGCACCTGGCCCGAGTATTGGCGCAATTATGGCCGGGCGAGGCGGGGCAGACGTTGTTGCTGGATGAGCCGACATCGATGCTCGATCCGTTGCATCAGCATACGACCTTGCAGGCCGTCCGCAGCTTTGCCGACCGTGGCGCGGCGGTGCTGGTGATCCTGCATGACCTGAACCTGGCCGCGCGTTACTGTGATCGTATCCTGCTGCTGGCGGGTGGGCGCCCGCATGCCCTGGACACGCCGGCACAGGTGCTGCGGCCCGAGCCGCTCAAGGCGGTGTTTGGCCTGGATGTGTTGGTGCAGTCGCATCCGGAACGTGGTCATCCGTTGATCATCGCGCGCTGAGCACAGGGTTTTCCAGGCAAAAAAAGACCCGGCAAGAGCCGGGTCAAATAACCGTGATTAGCCTGATGAGGAGATAATCTGAGAGTCCGAACCAATGGTCTTTCAGTTATCGGCTGATCTCGCGACCAGTTGTGATAATCATAACGATTCTCATTTGAGAGTCAACAGTTGTTTTATCCATTCCCGTATTTTTCTCCAACTGCCCTTCCGCAGACCTAAATTTTCTTGCGCGTCGAGAGCGCATCGAACTGACGGTTCAGCGCTTCTTTGCGTTCTGCGGGAATGTCGTTCCAATGCACATCCATCAATGCGCCTTCAATGGCATACAGCAGGACTTTCGATGCTCGGAACCCGCGAGTGCGCACGGCGCGGTAAGCATCGACCGCCCCCAGGCGGCGTAAGTCGGATGCGCTGTGGATGCCCACCGCATGCAGCCATTGCGCCGACGTCTTGCCAAGATTTTTCAGGTGCTGCAGCTCATCGTTCATCAAGCCTCCTTGCGACGGCCGAAGGGTGCGGTGGGTATCGTGACCAGGCAAGCCTGAAAATGAGTGTAGCGCTCAGTAGGAAAAGTGTGATTTTTTGCTCGGGAACGGCTCAAAAGCTTATAAGAACTCCGCCATATCTCAGGCAGGGTAAAGCGCCCGGCACGCCTGTCGCGCGGCCGGGAGCCGAAGTCTTGAGGTTATTTGGTGCGGTAACGCAGGCGTGTGCCGAAATTGACCGACATCAGGATCTCGTCAGCCGTCAGGTCGGAGGAGAAGTAAGTGCCGGAAATCTGCGCGTGGGCCAGGCTGGCGCCTTCCAGTGAACACTCACGTAAATCCAGCCCGCGCAGGTCGGCGGAGCGGAAGTAGGCGTCGGTGAAGTCGATACCTGCGGTGTTCAGTTCGCGCAGGTCCAACCCTCGGAAGTCGCCGCCACGCATGTCGATAACCCCGTCACCGGGGCGTTCCTGATTGAAGCCGCGGATGTCGTCCTTGTGCAGGAGCGCGTAGAGCGGGGTATCAAGAAGCTTGGGATGACTCATGACGGCGACTCCTGTTGGTATTATGGCGCCATTATAGTGCCACTATCGCAGAGTCGTGCGCCAACGTGGCGACACGACCAAGAAATATTTCTTACAGGCCGGGCAAGCGCTGACGAATATGCGCAACCAACGCATCGAGGGTCCCGCTTTCGTTGGTCTCGACGCGCTTGCTCAACAGCAGCTCCTGCGCTGTCAGCGGGTCACGATTGGCTTGCTGCTGTTCGATAACCACCAACGTTGCGTCGGACGGATCGTTTTTATCTGCCTGACGTTGTGCCAGCCAACTGGCGATGACGGCCTGGGGCGCATTGCAATCCAGAATCAGGAACGGAGCCCCGGTGGCTTCGGCAACCCGGGCCGCCGCGTCGCGTTGTTCGCGTTTGAGGAAGGTGGCATCCAGCACCACCGGGAAACCGGCGCGAAGTACGGTGTCGGCAATTTCGTTCAGCTGCGTATACGTCGCAGCACTGGCGTCATGGTTATAGATGCCGGCCTGCGGTGTATTTTCCACAGGCTGCTCGCCAAACAGGCGCTTGCGCTCCACGTCCGAGCGCAGGCGAACAGCGCCTAATGCCTCGACCAGGCGCAGGGCGACATGGCTTTTGCCCACGGCCGAAACACCATGGGTGATTGCCAGGAAGCGCGAGGGAATCGTGCTGTAGCTTTCAGCCAGATTGGCGTAGTTGCGGTACTGGCGCAGGGTGGTGGCGCGTTGTACCGGGTCGGCTTCGCTCGGCATGCTGAACAGCGCAACTTTGGCCCGGACCAGGGCGCGATACGCCTTGTAGAAATTGAGCAGCTCCAGGCCCTGATAATCGCCGGTCAGCTCCAGGTACTGGCTGATGAATCGTCGCGCCAGGCATTTGAGGCCACGGTCTTCCAGGTCCATCGCCAGGAACGCGGTGTCGGCGTACACGTCGGTAAAGCGGAACGGCTCGTTGAACTCGATGCAGTCGAAGATCACCACATGGCCGTCGATCAGCGTGGCGTTGCCCAGGTGAATGTCACCATGGCATTCGCGGGTGAATCCATTGAGCTTGCGCTGTTGCAGCAGCGGCTTGAGGCGTTCGAAGCTGCTTTCGGCCCAGGCTTGCAGGGCTTCCAGTTGAGTCAGGTCGGCCTTGTCACTGAGGAATGGGCGGATCTGTTCGAAGTTCTGGCGTACCGGTGCCATCACTTCATCCGGGGTGCCGGCCGGGTGTTCCTGTGGGACTTTGGGGGCGTTGATGTGGAAGTGCGCAATCTGCCTGGCCATTTCGTCAATGTGCGCGCTGGTCAGTTCGCCGTTGGCTTGCAAGGTGCTCAGCATCTGGCTCTGCGGGAACTGGCGCATTTTCAGCGCGTATTCGATGACCGGGCCGTCGCCAGCCAGTTGCGGTGCGTCGGCAGTGCCGGTAATTGGCAACACTTCAAGATACAAATCTTCGGTCAGGCGCTGGTTGAGGCGCAGTTCTTCGTTGCAGAAGTGGCCGCGTTTTTCCAGATCGGTGAAGTCCAGGAACCCGAAGTTCATCGGTTTCTTCAGTTTATAAGCGTAAGGACCGGTCAGGATTACCCAGGAAATATGGGTTTCAATAACGTGAAATGCTTCCACCGGATGCGGGTACAACGCCGGGTTTTGCAGGGCTGCGATCAGGGACTGGCTCACGGGCGATCCTTCAAAGTCTGGGAGAAATCATGGCAGGCATTATGGCCGCTACGGGCGGTCGTGCAAACCGCTGTCCGGCTCATGTTGATCATCAATAAAGTGCGTATAATCCGCCGCCATGACTCGAACCCGATCTCCCCGTTCCCGTAAAAAACCTCCTTCGCGCAGCCTGCGCCCGTGGCTGGGCTGGGCGCTCAAGCTCGGCCTGGTTGGCCTTGTGGCGCTCGCCGGCGTTGCGGTGTATCTCGACGCCGTGGTCCAGGAGAAGTTCTCCGGCAAGCGCTGGACCATCCCGGCCAAGGTGTATGCACGCCCGCTGGAATTGTTCGCCGGCCAGAAACTGAGCAAGGACGACTTTCTCACCGAACTCGATGCGCTGGGCTATCGACGCGAGCCCGTGAGCAACGGCCCGGGCGCGGCGGCGGTCAGCGGCAATACCGTCGACCTGAACACCCGTGGCTTCCAGTTCTACGAAGGCCTGGAAAAAGCCCAGCCGGTACGCGTGCGCTTTTCCGGCGATTACGTGGCCGAGCTGTCGTCGCTCAACGGCGCCAAGCTGCCGGTGGTGCGTCTTGAACCGCTGATGATTGGCGGCATCTACCCGAAGAACCTTGAAGACCGCATCCTGATCAAGCTCGATCAGGCGCCTCCGTATTTGCTGGAAACCCTGGTCGCTGTCGAAGACCGCGACTTCTATAGTCACTGGGGCGTTTCGCCGAAGTCGATTGCCCGCGCGGTTTGGGTCAATACCTCCGGCGGCAGGATGACCCAGGGCGGCAGTACGCTCACCCAGCAGTTGGTGAAGAACTTCTACCTGACCAACGAGCGCAGCCTGACGCGCAAACTCACCGAAGCCATGATGGCCATGCTCCTGGAGTTGCATTACAGCAAGCAGGAAATCCTCGAGGCGTACCTCAACGAGGTCTTCGTCGGCCAGGATGGTCAGCGCGCGGTGCATGGCTTCGGCCTGGCCAGCCAGTTTTTCTTCGGGCAGCCGCTGTCCGAATTGAAGTTGCATCAGGTTGCCTTGCTGGTGGGGATGGTGAAGGGGCCGTCCTATTACAACCCGCGGCGCAACCCGGAGCGTGCGCTTGAGCGCCGTAACCTGGTGCTCGATGTTCTGGAACAGCAGGGCGTTGCCACTGCCGAACAGGTCGCCGCCGCGAAGAAAATGCCGCTGGGCGTCACCACCCGCGGCAAGCTGGCGGACAGCTCGTTCCCCGGCTTTATCGACCTGGTCAAACGTCAGTTGCGCGAAGACTACCGCGACGAAGACTTGACCGAAGAAGGGCTGCGCATCTTCACCAGCTTTGACCCTATTCTGCAGATGAAGGCCGAGGCGTCGGTCAATGACACCTTCAAACGCCTGACCGGCCGTAAGGGCTCTGATGAAGTCGAGGCCGCCATGGTCGTGACCAACCCGGAAACCGGTGAAGTCCAGGCCATGATCGGCAGCCGCCAGGCCAGTTTCGCCGGTTTCAACCGTGCCCTGGATGCCGTGCGGCCGATCGGTTCGCTGGTCAAGCCGGCGGTTTACCTGACCGCCCTGGAAAAGCCGAGCAAGTACACGCTCACCAGTTGGCTGTCGGACGATCCGCTGTCGATCAAAGGCGCCGATGGTCAGGTGTGGACGCCGAAGAACTTCGACCGCCGCTCGCACGGCACCGTGTTTCTGTACCAGGGGCTGGCGCATTCCTACAATATCTCGACGTCGCGTCTGGGGCTCGAAGTCGGTGTGCCGAATGTGCTGAAGACGCTGGCGCGATTGGGCATCGAACGGGAGTTCCCGGCGTTCCCGTCAATGCTGCTGGGGGCGGCAGCCATGAGTCCGATGGAAGTGGCCACCATGTACCAGACCCTGGCCAACGGTGGATTCAATACCCCGATGCGCGGTATTCGCAGTGTGCTGACCGCCGAGGGCGAGCCGCTCAAGCGCTACCCGTTCCAGATCCAGCAGCGTTTCGACGCGGGGTCCATCTACCTGATCCAGAACGCCATGCAACGCGTGATGCGTGAAGGTACCGGGCGCTCGGTCTACAGCGTGCTGCCGTCGAACCTGACGCTGGCGGGCAAGACCGGCACCAGTAACGACTCGCGCGACAGTTGGTTCGCAGGTTTCGGCCAGGACGTACTGGCCGTGGTGTGGCTGGGCCGTGACGACAATGGCAAGACGCCGTTCACCGGTGCGACCGGTGCGCTGCAGGTCTGGACCAGCTTCATGCGTAAAGCTGACCCGTTGCCGCTCAACATGCCGCAGCCTGACAATATCGTGCAGGCCTGGATTGATCCGCACACAGGTCAGGGTTCCGACGCCAACTGCCCGGGGGCGGTGCAGATGCCGTATATTCGCGGCAGCGAGCCACCACCCGGTGCCGCCTGCGGGGGCAGTGCCCCGGCTGATGCGGAGTCGGTGATGGATTGGGTCAAGGGCTGGATGAATTAAGCAAAGAGGGTTTCAAGTGAACAAGTTGTGGATTCCAGCGATTACAGTTCTGGCTTTGCTCGGCGGTTGCTCCAGCGTGCAACGCGGCTCTATTCCGGTGGTGGACGCGAGTACGGGCGTCTCCAATAGCGAGCGGATTTCGGCCAAGGGCGGGTTTCGTCAAACCGTGACCAACCGTCCGGCACAGGCCAAGCCGCAGGCAATGCCGCAGGACTCGGGCGTGGTGGTAATGGTGCCTGGCAGTGGTGCTGCTACCGCAGCCCCGATCAGCGCCGAACCCTGGACCCCGGGGCCAAGCACTTCGGGTCCGGTCGACGCCACGCCGATCCAGACCGCGCCGGTCAACCAGGGCACGTACAACATGCCGTCGACGCCGAGCGGCATTCCTTCGTCATCCAGTGCGGGCGGCCTGTCCGCTGACGAGCAACTGGATGGCCCGGTATTGGCGCTGCTCACCACCGCCCAGCAACAACAGGCCGGTGGCGACCTCAATGGCGCTTCGTCGAGCCTGGAGCGTGCCCAGCGCGTTGCGCCTCGCGAACCGCAAGTGCTCTACCGCCTGGCCCAGGTGCGCATGGCCCAGGGTGATGCACCGCAAGCCGAGCAGTTCGCTCGCCGTGGTTTGAGCATGGCCAACGG
The DNA here is from genome assembly GCF_900005715.1 of Pseudomonas sp. 34 E 7. NCBI lineage: Bacteria > Pseudomonadati > Pseudomonadota > Gammaproteobacteria > Pseudomonadales > Pseudomonadaceae > Pseudomonas > Pseudomonas sp. 34 E 7. Next base: position 8,851 of record NZ_CVTX01000188.1, on the reverse strand, counting down.
TCGTCCGGACCTGCAAGCCAGCCTGTGGGCGTTGATCGGCGACGCGCGTGCCGCCCAGGGTGACGCCGCCGGCGCTGCCCAGGCTCGGGCGAAAGCCAAGGTCAATCTCTGATGGATGAACGTTTTCCGGCGATTGCCGAACAGTTGTTGCTGATCGAGCGAGAGCTGCGCGTGCAGGGCTGGTGGGACGAGGTGTCCCCCAGCGCCGAAGCGCTCGGCAGCGCCGAGCCGTTTTCGGTCGATACATTGGATTTCCACCAGTGGCTGCAATGGATTTTCCTGGTCCGTATGAAGCAGATCCTCGAACAGGACCTGCCTTTGCCCAATGCTTCCGGGATTCTGGAGATGGCCGAGATGGTCTACGCCGACCGTCCTCGGGAGAGCCTTGGCTTGCGCAATGCGCTGAAAAAGTTCGACCAATTGATCGCTGACGCTCGTTAATTGCCTGACTGCCGGTTTTTCCGGCAGTCTTGCGCATATTTCTACCGCTTGACGACATTCAGGCGAGTTTTATCCCTCCTCAAAGCCCTTTCTCCTACGTTCTCATGCGCTTAGTTGGAAAAAAGCGCAATTATTGCTTGACTTGAAGGGCCTGAAACAGAAGAATCCAAAGTCCGCTGTATCGGGACTGCCAGAAGCAGGCCCGCTCAGCAGATCATGAGGCGCACATCCGCGCCGACCTGTAACACCCGCAACGCGTTACCTCGCGCTGGGTGGGAAAAGCCCGCAACACTTGGGACGATCCCAATACTTGCTCAGTCAGTGCTGACGTAGTCGGCGACCACCGTCGCTCATGCTCTGTTGAGAAGTAAACCTATTAAGACCCGTCGGTTTTCAACGGACGGTATTCTGGCGTTTTAGAGGTGAACAACGTGGAGCTTTTATCTGGCGGTGAGATGCTCGTCCGCTTTTTGCGTGACGAAGGCGTCGACTATATCTACGGGTACCCGGGTGGTGCTCTGCTGCATGTCTACGACGCACTGTTCAAGGAACCGGCTGTTACCCACATCCTGGTTCGCCACGAACAGGCCGCGACCCATATGGCTGACGGCTACGCCCGTGCCACCGGTAAAGCCGGCGTGGTACTGGTAACGTCCGGCCCGGGCGCAACCAATGCCATAACCGGCATCGCGACTGCCTATATGGACTCCATTCCGATGGTGATCATTTCCGGCCAGGTCGCCAGCACCATGGTCGGCACCGACGCGTTCCAGGAAACCGACATGATCGGTATCTCCCGGCCGATCGTGAAACACAGCTTCATGATCAAGCACGCGTCGGAAATTCCGGAAGTCATGAAAAAGGCGTTCTACCTCGCACAATCCGGTCGCCCGGGTCCTGTCGTGGTGGATATTCCCAAGGACATGACCAACCCGGCCGAGAAATTCGAATACATCTTCCCGAAGAAAGCCAAGCTGCGCTCCTACAGCCCGGCCGTGCGCGGGCACTCGGGGCAAATCCGCAAGGCGGCCGAAATGCTCCTGGCGGCCAAGCGCCCGGTGCTGTACTCCGGTGGTGGCGTGATTCTGGGGGGCGGTTCCGCACCGCTGACCGAGTTGGCCAAGCTGCTTAACCTGCCGGTGACCAATACTTTGATGGGCCTCGGCGCATTCCCGGGTTCGGACCGTCAGTTCGTCGGCATGCTCGGCATGCACGGCAGCTACACCGCCAACCTGACCATGCACCACGCCGATGTGATCCTGGCCGTGGGCGCACGCTTCGATGACCGCGTGATCAACGGCGCAAGCAAGTTTTGCCCGAATGCCAAGATCATCCATATCGACATCGACCCGGCGTCCATTTCCAAGACCATCAAGGCGGACGTGCCGATCGTGGGTCCTGTTGAAAGCGTCTTGACTGAAATGGTCGCTGCGCTCAAGGACATCGGCGAAACGCCGAACAAGGAGTCCGTTGCCAGCTGGTGGAAGCAGATCGACGAATGGCGCGGCGACCGCGGCCTGTTCCCTTACGACAAGGGCGACGGCAGCATCATCAAGCCTCAAACCGTGATCGAGACCCTGTGCGAAGTGACCAAGGGCGATGCCTTTGTGACCTCCGACGTGGGCCAGCACCAGATGTTCGCCGCGCAGTACTACACATTCGACAAGCCTAACCGTTGGATCAACTCCGGTGGCCTGGGCACGATGGGCTTCGGTTTCCCTGCGGCCATGGGTGTGAAACTGAGCTTTCCGGAGGCTGACGTTGCCTGTGTCACCGGTGAAGGCAGTATCCAGATGAACATCCAGGAACTGTCGACGTGCCTGCAGTACGGTCTTCCCGTGAAGATCGTCTGCCTGAACAACGGCGTGCTGGGCATGGTTCGTCAGTGGCAGGACATGAGCTACGGCAGCCGTCACTCCCATTCCTACATGGAATCGTTGCCCGATTTCGTCAAATTGGTTGAAGCCTATGGCCACGTCGGCATGCGCATCACCGATTTGAAAGATCTGAAGCCGAAGATGGAAGAGGCGTTCGCCATGAAGGATCGCCTGGTGTTCATCGATATTCAGGTGGATACCAGCGAGCACGTCTACCCGATGCAGATCAAAGACGGCTCTATGCGCGACATGTGGCTGAACAAGACGGAGCGTACTTAATCATGCGGCACATTATCTCCCTGCTTCTGGAGAACGAACCCGGCGCTCTGTCCCGTGTTGTCGGCCTGTTTTCGCAACGCAACTACAACATCGAAAGCCTGACCGTGGCCCCAACCGAAGACCCGACCCTGTCGCGCCTGACGTTGACCACCGTGGGCCACGATGAGGTGATCGAACAGATCACCAAGAACCTCAACAAGCTGATCGAAGTGGTCAAGCTGGTCGACCTGTCGGAAAGTGCCCACATCGAGCGCGAGCTGATGTTGGTCAAGGTCAAGGCCACGGGCGCCCAGCGTGCCGAGATCAAGCGCACTACCGATATTTATCGCGGGCAGATCGTCGATGTGAGCGCCAGCGTTTATACCGTTCAACTGACCGGTACAAGCGACAAGCTGGACAGCTTCATCCAGTCGATCGGGACGGCCTCGATTCTGGAAACCGTACGCAGTGGTGTCACCGGGATTGCCCGTGGCGACAAAGTACTCAGCATCTAACCCAATTAGCGAATGGCCTTACGGCCTGGATATATAGAGGAACCTCATGAAAGTTTATTACGATAAAGATTGTGACCTGTCGATCATCCAGGGCAAGAAAGTCGCCATCATCGGTTACGGCTCCCAGGGCCATGCTCAAGCGTGCAACCTGAAAGATTCCGGCGTTGACGTTACCGTTGGCCTGCGCAAAGGCTCGGCTACCGTTGCCAAGGCTGAAGCCCATGGCCTGAAAGTGACTGACGTGGCTTCCGCTGTTGCGGCCGCCGACCTGGTCATGATCCTGACCCCGGACGAATTCCAGTCCGCGCTGTACAAGAATGAAATCGAGCCGAACATCAAGAAGGGCGCCACCCTGGCCTTCTCCCACGGCTTCGCGATCCACTACAACCAGGTTGTGCCGCGCGCTGACCTCGACGTGATCATGATCGCGCCAAAGGCTCCAGGCCACACCGTACGTTCCGAGTTCGTCAAAGGCGGCGGTATTCCTGACCTGATCGCGATCTACCAGGATGCTTCGGGCAACGCCAAGAACGTTGCACTGTCCTACGCTGCCGGTGTTGGCGGCGGTCGTACCGGCATCATCGAAACCACCTTCAAGGACGAGACTGAAACCGACCTGTTCGGCGAACAAGCCGTACTGTGCGGTGGTACCGTTGAGCTGGTGAAAGCCGGTTTCGAAACCCTGGTTGAAGCGGGCTACGCGCCGGAAATGGCCTACTTCGAATGCCTGCACGAACTGAAGCTGATCGTTGACCTCATGTACGAAGGCGGTATCGCCAACATGAACTACTCGATCTCCAACAACGCCGAATACGGCGAGTACGTGACCGGCCCGGAAGTGATCAACGCCGAGTCCCGTCAGGCCATGCGCAACGCCCTGAAACGTATTCAGGACGGCGAATACGCCAAAATGTTCATCAGCGAAGGCGCCACCGGCTACCCTTCGATGACCGCCAAGCGTCGTAACAACGCCGCCCACGGTATCGAAGTCATCGGCGAGCAACTGCGCTCCATGATGCCGTGGATCGGTGCCAACAAGATCGTCGACAAAGCCAAGAACTAAGTCGTACGTATCAAGGGAAAACGCGGCTTAGGCCGCGTTTTTTCGTTTGGGTAAGCGGGTTCTGGTATAAAGCTGCATCGTTTGCGGGCGAACACTCGCCGCAAGTATCTGTCGAATTTTTTTCACACCGTTGCAAGGTAAAGTCCATGAGCGAACGTCCCGAAGAGCCAAACCAGGCTTCCGACGCCGAAAGCATGCTGCCGATCGATGAACATGTCGAAGAAGGGCATGACGCGGAAGGCCGCAAGGTCCGGCATCGTGGCATCTATCTGCTGCCCAACCTGTTTACGACGGCGAACCTGTTTGCCGGCTTTTACTCCATCATCAACTCGATGAGCGCCCAGAGCGCGTTGGCGGCAGGTGATGCCGTGAGTGCCAGCAAGTACTTCGGTTTTGCTGCCATCGCCATTTTCGTCGCCATGGTGCTTGATGGCCTGGATGGTCGTGTGGCGCGCATGACCAATACCCAAAGCGCCTTCGGTGCCGAGTACGACTCTTTGTCGGACATGGTCGCCTTCGGTGTTGCCCCTGCGTTGCTGGCGTTTGCCTGGGCGCTGGGTGATATGGGCAAGGTCGGCTGGATGGTTGCCTTCATCTATGTTGCAGGTGCGGCGTTGCGTCTTGCGCGCTTCAACACTCAGGTAGGCACTGCCGACAAGCGTTACTTCATTGGCCTGGCCAGTCCTGCTGCCGCGGGCGTGGTGGCGGGTATCGTCTGGGCGTTCAGTGATTACGGCATTCAGGGTTCGAAGATGTCGTTCCTGGTAGCGCTGATGGTTGCTGCGGCCGGCATGTTGATGGTCAGCAACATCAAGTACAACAGCTTCAAGGAGCTGGACCTCAAGGGCCGTGTGCCTTTCGTAGCGATTCTTGTTGTGGTGCTGGTGTTTGCGGTGGTGTTCAGCGATCCGCCGCGCATTCTATTGTTGGCCTTCCTGGTCTACGCCGCTTCCGGGCCGGTCCAGTACCTGCTGCATCTTCGTCGGGACAAAACATTGCCTTAATGTAATTTCCCCCATACTCCGCAGTCTATTGGTGCACCTGTCCTCCAATGCTGCGGAGTTGCCATGTTAATCAAATTGCCCAAAGCGTCCGATTGCCACGAATCGGATGTCACCCCTGAATCCTTCTATCTCTCTCGCCGCAGCTTGCTCGGTGGCGCGCTCGCCGGCATTGCCGCCAGCAGCCTGCCTCGTTGGGCCAGTGCAGAGGAGGCAGCACGCTATGCCGACGTCGAGCCGGGCAGGGCGCCTGACTGGTTTGCGCAAAAGCTCCCCGGCACCAAGTGGCAGGCAGTGACCGTCAAAGACGAGGCCATCACGCCGTTCAAGGACGCAACCCACTACAACAACTTCTATGAATTTGGCACGGACAAGGGCGACCCGGCGGCAAATGCCGGTTCACTCAAGACCGAACCCTGGAGCGTTGTGATTGATGGGGAGGTGGCCAAGCCTGGGCGCTACGCACTTGAAGACTTCATGAAGCCTTACCAGTTGGAAGAGCGCATCTACCGTCTGCGGTGCGTTGAGGCGTGGTCGATGGTTATTCCCTGGATCGGCTTCCCCATTTCCGCCTTGCTCAAGCAGGTTGAGCCCACCTCCAAAGCGAAGTTCATCCGCTTTGAAACGCTGCAGGATCCAAAAAGCATGCCGGGTCAGCGCTCCAGTTTCGGCTTGATCGACTGGCCTTATATAGAAGGGCTGCGCCTGGACGAGGCGATGAATCCATTGGCGATCCTTGCCGTTGGTATGTATGGGCGAGAGCTGCCTAACCAGAACGGTGCACCGTTGCGGTTGGTCGTGCCTTGGAAATACGGCTTCAAGAGTGTGAAGTCGATTGTGCGCATCAGCCTTGTCAGCGAGCAGCCGAAAACGACCTGGCAGAGTATTGCCGCCGATGAGTATGGCTTCTATGCGAACGTGAACCCGACGGTTGACCATCCGCGCTGGACCCAGGCGCGGGAACGTCGTTTGCCGAGCGGTCTTTTCAGCCCAAACGTGCGCGAGACCCAGATGTTCAATGGCTACTCCGATGAGGTCGCCTCTTTATATACGGGCCTCGACCTGCGGAAGAACTATTGATGCGCTATCCGCTCTGGCGCGTTGGCGTTTTTATAGCGGTCGCGGTATGGCCGTTGTTCTGGCTATATGAAGCCTGGAGTTTTGCCCTCGGGCCCGACCCTGGGAAGGTGCTGGTGGATCGCCTCGGCTTGGGCACCTTGATTCTGTTGCTGATCACGCTTGGCATGACTCCGCTTCAGAAACTGAGCGGTTGGGCGGGGTGGATTGCGGTACGCCGGCAATTGGGGTTGTGGTGCTTTGCCTATGTGACGCTGCATTTGGCAGCCTATTGCGTGTTTGTCCTCGGGCTTGACTGGTCGCAGTTGGGCGTGGAATTGCGTAAGCGCCCGTACATCATTGTCGGCACGTTGGGGTTTGTGGGCTTGCTGGTTTTGGCTGCGACCTCCAATCGTTACAGTCAGCGACGGTTGGGGAGCCGCTGGAAGAAACTGCACCGTTTGGTCTATGTGATTCTCGGACTTGGTTTGCTGCATATGCTCTGGATAGTTCGGGCTGATTTGAAGGAGTGGGCTGTCTACGCGTCCATTGGTGCGCTGCTTCTTCTATTGCGGGTGCCACCGGTGATGCGCCGAATCCCCCGCCTTATTGCTAAAAAACCGTCTTCTGCAACAAAACTGTAATTAGCCCTTGACGGCAGATTCTGTGCGCCTATAATTCGCCCCACTTCCGGCGCAGTCGAAACGGAAAACTCCTTGGTAAACAATGAGTTAAGTAGTTTTCG